>JAWWCG010000034.1:0-13269 GCA_033720555.1 Kiloniellales bacterium
GAGGGCAGGTCCCTGGGCCTGGTGGTCGACCACCGCGACGATTCCGGCATTCCCCTGCCGTTTTTCGGCCTGGACAAGCTGACCACGGTGGTGCCGGCGCGGCTCGCCTTGCGCTTCGGCTGCGAGCTGATCCCGACGCGCATCGAACGCCTCGAGGGCACGCGGTTCCGCGTGAGCGTCTGCGAGCCGATCCGCCCCGACCCCGCCCTCGGCAACGACAGGGCCCAAGCGGCGCAGATGATGGCGAAGCTCAATGCCATGTTCGAACAGTGGATCCGCGAGCGCCCGGAGCAGTGGCTTTGCACCAAGCGGGCCTGGGCGAAGACCTTGTACGCACCGCCGGACCGCTCGAAGCAGCAGCCGTCAGGGCGGCCGACGGATCACGGACAAGTCGCGCGTCCTGGTTCCCGCTCGCATGCCTGAGATCCCGCGTCGCCCCGGGACTTACCAAAAGAGATCCTTGCGGATGTTTCGAGCGCCCCGCCAGGTCCTCAAAGTTTGCGCGCTTGGTGTCATCCTGGTGGTTAGCGTTGCATTGCAGGTCAAGACCGGTTTTTGCGCCGATCAATCGATCAACGATCTCCGCTATGACTTCCCGGAAAATGACGATCCCGGGTTAATCGGCGTCGCAGTCGGTTATTTCGATTTCGCCAAGCAGGACAAGAACCAGGCATTGGATCTCCGAGCGGAATTCCGGCCCGCGCTCAATATCGGAGTGATGCGCCCCTGGGCGGCTTTGGAAACCACCAACGATGGCTCGATCTACGCGGCCGGCGGCCTTCTCGTGGATCTCAATCTGAGCGACCATTGGGTGTTAACGCCCAGCGTAGGGGCGGGAGGATACCATCGCGGGGAAGGAAAGGATCTGGGGAGCGTGCTCCAGTTTCGCGTCCAAGGCGACATCGCGTACCGTTTCGAGAATGGGTCGCGCCTCGCGCTTTCCGTCAGCCATCTGTCCAACGCCCGAACGTCTCATCACAATCCCGGCGCGGAAATAATCTCGCTCTACTACTTCATTCCCGTCGAGTGGCTCTTCTGAGCAATCGGCCGAGGGATCTCATATATCGGCGGCGGGCCTGTCGTTCGTTGGCCCGAGACCTCGGCGCTCAAAAGCGATGACGGCCACAGCGATGACGGCCACAGCGATGACGGCCAGGAGCCGCCATCTTGCATCTTGCCATGCAGTCGAGAACGGCGGCCGTCGGGGCCGCGAAAAGCGGCCGCTATGCCGTGCGGTCGGCGCCGGGCCGAGCCTTAGCCGGCCGGCGTGCCGCGTCGAGAGGAGCGGCGGGCTTGAATTCGGGCGCCCGGCCGAAAGCCGGCATCCCGTCGCTAAGAACTGGGGACCAGCGGCCGTGAAATGCGCTCGAGCTCGCCCGCGATGTCGTGGTTCAACTGCCCGTCGCCGACCTCGCGGAGCGCCGCCATGAAGGCGGCCAGGTCGTTCTCCACCGCAGCCCTGAAAACAGGATGATCCTCGTCCAGCCGCTCGCGCAGGAACGGCATCATGGGCTCGAAATCGAACTGCTGCAGCGTGGGCGTGGGCGCCCTGCGCGGGCGGGAGTTGGTCGGTTTTGACTTGAACTTTCTTTTTCGCATTCAACCTTCCCATGGCTTGCGGTTTCAAGGTTACTGATGAGGGCCGCGGCCTCGCTTCGCTTCGGCGCGCATTTCGCTTCGGTGCGCGTTTCGTTTCAGCGCGGCCCGCTCCAATAGGGCCGGGCGGCGCCATGGCGGCCCGACGAGCGACGCGGGAGCCACACTGGAGGAGCCGCACTGGAAATGACGGCTTTCGCCCCTGCGAAGCGGTCGCCGGCAAGAGACCCCGGTGGATCAGAGCGCGCGGCCCGGGCGGGCCGGGTTGTGCGTCACGGGGTAACGGGCGAGCTCGACTTATCTCGCTTGAACGCGGGCGGTATCTCCAACCACTCCGGCGGAAACGGGTCGCCGCCTTGATCGCCAAGCGTGCGCGATCGCGATTCCGGGCGCATCGGGTCCGTGGAATTGGGGTCCTTGTTCACGATTCCGCACCATTCGGCAAGATATCAGACACGACATCGCGCCGCGCCGCGGCCGACGTTCTTTGTCTATCCAAGTGGTTATGACCATTGGCCGCGTCAAGGCCGCGCGCCGCGCCCCTTGGCTGCCCGGGCACCTGAACCGCCGGACGCTCGTCGAAGAGCGCGCCAAGTGGTGGGGCTCTCGTGGAGGGTCTCTTGGGTCCGGCGCATCTTTTATCCTGTCCGGCCGGGCTTGCGATGGTACCTTGGACCCGGGTTATCGTGCCGGTGCGAGTCTTTGGCGCGAAAGGTCGGTCGAGACGTCCCGCCCCGTTAGGCGCGTCAGGCGCGTTAGGACTGTGGCAATTTGTCCCCTCCATAGTGACTCTGGCGACGGGATCCAAGCCGCTGGCCGAGTCCGCCCAGGGGCGCCGCCTTGGCTCGGCGGCGGCCTTGAAAAACCATGAGTCTGAAAAGGGATAGCGTGCCAAATTCATTGCTCGAGCCGTCCGCCGCCGCGGGCTCCGCGAAGCGCTATCGCCTAATCGAGGCGACCCCCTTCATCGCCATCCATCTTGGCTGCCTGGCTGCGCTCTGGACCGGCGTCCACCTGAGCGATTTGATGATCGCGATCGGGCTCTACGCGCTCAGGATGTTCGGGATCACCGCCGGCTATCACCGCTATTTCTCCCACCGGAGCTTCAGGACAAGCCGGGCCTTCGCCTTCGTCCTGGCCTTTCTCGCGCAAAGCTCCGCCCAGCGCGGCATTCTGTGGTGGGCGGGAAACCACCGTCAGCATCACCGCTTCTCGGACACCGACGACGACGTGCACTCGCCCGTGCGCCACGGTTTCTGGCACGCTCATTTCGGCTGGTTCTTCACCGAGGCGCACCGGCGCACCGATCTGAACGCCGTGCCCGATCTCGCCCAATGCCCAGAGTTGGTCTGGTTGGACCGCCACCCCTATCTTCCGGCCGTTCTCACCGGTCTTCTGGTCTGGGTCCTGGCCGGCTGGTCGGGCCTGGTGGTCGGGTTCCTCTGGTCCACGGTCGCGCTGTGGCACGCGACCTTTTCGATCAACTCGCTGGCCCACCTGACGGGGCGCCGGCGCTACGTGACGGGCGACCAGTCGCGCAACAACCTGTGGCTGGCGCTGCTCACCTTCGGCGAGGGGTGGCACAACAACCACCACCATTACCAAAGCGCCGCCCGCCAAGGCTTTCGCTGGTACGAGATCGACATCAGCTACTACGCCCTCAAGGCGCTCGCCGCGGCGGGACTGGTGTGGCACCTGCACAAGCCGCCCGGTCATGTCGTGCGCGGCGAGCAGAGATTGCGCCGGGCGGTGGTGGAAAAGGCCGCGGGTCAGTTGGCCCGAAGCTTCGAGATCCAGCACATCGCCGCCGAAGTCCGCGCCGTGCTAGCGCAAAAGCGCGCCAGCCTGAACGCGTCGGTCGACGAGCTATCCGACGATCTCGCTCAGATCATCGACAATTTGAGCCATCAGTTGGACGAAAGGCTGGAGACCGCCCGCAACGAGCTGGACCAGTTCATCCACTCCGTGAGCCTTCCAACGGTGCCCACGATCGGCGACCTTCGCGCCCGCGCGGCGGTCATGTTCGTCGCCACCCCCTCGATGAACGACATCGTCGACCGCGGGTGGCAAATCCTGATCGAAGACGTGCTGGAGGAGATGCGCGGCCGACAGCTTGCGCTGTGGGTCGCAAGGGCCTGACCCGGCCCTCCCCCCTCCCCTCCCGTGCCGCGCCGCGGTCCGAGGCGGCGACGAATGTCCCGCGAAGTCCGAATTTCCTTGCTTTTGCGGCGCTCAAGGCCCACCTATCCTAGATCGAATGGCACTGGGCGTGCCCACTCCCCCCCATTCGGGGTCCCGGTTCTGGATGTCTCCCGCTGCTCTTCCGATGCGTCCCAGGCTCTTCTGCGGCGCAACTCATGCATGGGAGGACATCATGCCCACTGGCACCGTCAAATGGTTCAATCACTCCAAGGGCTACGGCTTTCTCGAGTCGAGCGATAGCTCGGGCGACGTCTTCGTCCACATCTCCGCCGTCGAACAGGCCGGCCTTTCGGGCCTGCAGGAAGGCCAAAAGGTGACGTTCGAGCTCGAGAGCGGCCGCAACGGCAAGACCTCTGCGGTCAATCTTAAGGTCGAATAACCAAAGGGCCGGCGCATCGGGGGCGGCGCGTCTCGCCCCCGCCGTCCGGTCGTCAGCGAAGTGCTCGACGAGAGCCGCTCGCCGACGGCGGGCATCGGCTGGGCGTCAGATGCGCCCCCTTGCACGACCTGCCGGGACAGGGCCCGAGACCGACCACGAGCCCGGGCCGACCATATCACTGTCGCAATAGACACCGGAAAGGACGGCATGCCCCCGAAGCCCAACTACAAATTCGAACGCTTCGAACGTCAGAGGCAAAAGGCCGCCAAGAAAGCGGCCCGCGCCGAGGCCAAGAAGGAAAAGGCCGAGCAGGACAAGGCGAAGCGCGCCGAGCCGGACTCGGCCGACCGGGTACCTGAGTGAACCCGGCGCCGCGACGCTTCGCTTGCCAACCATGGCCGACACTTGACGGCGGCCGCGAGCCGATTGCTCGTCGACGATTTGGCAGCAGCAGCACTCGCGGGAAAGACCGATCCCTGGAAAGATGGCGTCGCGCCGGTGCCGGGTTGATCCACCACCTGACGTTCTGGGTGCTTCTCCTGGCGCCGTTCGAGCTCGCGTTGGCGCAAAACAGCACCGTTCGGATCCCGGACAATGCGCGCGCGAGCAGCTACGGCAGCGGATGGGAGTGCAACGACGGCTATCGACAGATCGACGGAGCCTGTACGGCCGTCCAGGTGCCGGCCAACGCCCACCCAACGAACCTGCCCTACGGACGCGGTTGGGACTGCGACTCAGGCTATCGAGAGACCAACGGAACCTGCGCGGCCGTCGTCCTGCCCGCCAACGCCTACTCGACCGACTCATCCTATGGACGCGCTTGGGCATGTGCTCACGGATATCGGGAAGTCGACGGCGCCTGCGTCGCGGTCGAGGTGCCCTCGAATGCCTATCTCGAACCTACCGGCGATCGATGGAGATGCAACCGGGGCTATCGGAATAGCGGTGGCACTTGCGTCGCCGTCAAGGTGCCCGCCAACGGCTATTTGGTGGACACCGACTACGGCCGCGGCTGGAATTGCGAACGTGGGTATCGCGTGATGGACGAAGATTGCGTCGCCGTCAGGGTGCCGGCCAACGGCTATTTCGTGGACTCTTCCTACGGGCCGGGTTGGCAGTGCGAGCGCGGGTATCGGGCGGTCAAAGACGCCTGCGTTGCCGTGAAGCTACCGGCCAACGCCCACCTTGATTATTCCGGAAACGACTGGGACTGCGATCGACCTTATCGCAAGGAGCAGGACGCGTGCGTTCTGCCTTGATGGATTTGGGCGGCGCGGCAGCTAGGCGGGGACGAGACCGTAGCCGCGGCGCAGCACGCCTTGGGCGGTAATCGAATGGACCGGTATCTCGGGTGAACCCATGACGGACGATCCGATCGACCTCGACAAGCATCGTGGCATGGCCGCTCTGATTGCAACGGACGTTCGACGTCGCCGTCTCTATGAATTTCAGCTCGAACAGGCAGCCCTGCGCCGGCGCCAGGAAGAGCTCGAGAAGCTTCTCTTGGCCGCCCCGGCGAAGACCTGGCCCGAGGCCGCCGTCAAGGCGCAGTACCTCATACAACTTTTCGCCGCGACGCCCGAGGCGCAGGATCCGCGCTACAAACGGCTCATCGCGCATGCGCTGGATGATCTCGAACGGCTGAGCGACAACGTTAAGGACCCCTCGTGAGCGGCGCCTCGCGCGCGGTTTCCTTGTCCGAACGGCCCCTCGCCGGCACAGCCGCCCGCCGGCATCCAGGGTGCCGGATCATGGTCGAGAACGCGCGCCCGGGCGTGCGGACCTGCGCTCGCCGCAGCAGGTTTAGGGACTGGCCGCGCGCCTCGTCGAAAATGTTGTCCGGCGCAGGTCGAGCCGCCGGGCTCATCTGAGGAAGTCGATGCCATGAACCCTATGGACCGCGGGACCAAGCATGTTTGCCCGGAATGCGAGTGCAAATACTATGACCTGAAAAACGCGGTCGTCGCCTGCCCGAAATGCGGCGCCAAGCCACCGCCGACCAAGTTAAGGAAGGCGCCGAACCGTCCGAAAGACGCCGCGCGGGCCAAGACTTGGCGTTATCCCTAGAGCAGTACTCGATCAGATTGAACCACGCTGACGGTGCGATTTTGACCGGACGTTAGGAGCGAGGACGATGGACATGCCGACGCATTTTCTCAGGGGATTTTCGCGACGAGCGAAGCGACGTCCGGTCAAAAGCGCCCGTCCCCTAGGGGTTGGCACAAACCAATTTGGTGGCTGGCGCTCCGCGTCGTTGCGGGGCTCGCCCGATGTCCCGGCAATCCGTGGCGCATCGCGCTTCGCCCCGCGCCTAACGGGCCCATCCAGCCCAGAGCCACCAGTGTTGATTCAATCTGATCGAGTACTGCTCTAGGCGCGGAAGCCGATGCATTCCTCTCGCAGCCGCTGCGGGCGCGATCAATTTGCCATGATGGCCGTTCTGCGGGTTGAGAACCAAGTGGATCCGATGTCCTTGTCGCCGGCGGCGCTTCATCGCACCGGCTGCCCTCGCAGCGGGCCGGAGCGGAGCGATCGTTGGGCGACCATGGCTGTGGTGGTGGGCCCGGGACGACTTCTTGCCGACCGCTGTCCACCTGCAATCGGCGACCCTTTCGAAAGCGCCCTGAGGGGCCGGGACTATGCGCTTTGTCCGGAGCGGGTCGGAGCAGTCGACGATCGCGTGAAGACCTTGCCGGACAGCCGGCGCTGAATGATCGGCGGCGAATAACTGGCGGCGAACCGGCAGGACTTGAAACGAGGGACTCCAGGGAAAAGCGGGGCTGTTAAGTTCGCTTGGCGTCCAGCTATCTTTCGCGCCTGGAAAAATGTAGAATACGCGGGTGTCCCTGACTTACTCCAAGAAGCCGGAACCTTTGCACGTCCATGAGGCTCGCTCGCGCCCCTGCCTCATGTGCCGCAAACCGTTCGTGAGTTCATGGTCGGGCGAGCGGGTTTGCCCGCATTGCAAAACCAAGACAGTGTGGCGCGACGGCACCACCTCTTGCGACGAGTACCCGTAACGGAATCGCTCGCACTTTGTCGTTCCCATGGCGGCTCTGGCGGATCGGCCCACAGGGTCGGCCGTGCGGAAACGGCTTGAGACGCCGCACCGTCTGCGGGACGGATGCGGCAAACCCGGACATCGCCAAAGAAGGCTGAGGACCACTGAAATGCAAAAATCGGCACGCGCACGCGCTGAGGAACGGTTCGCCGCGACCCAGAAGAAGGGCAAGGAAGCGCTCAACGAAAAGGAAAAGGCGCGCCAGGAGATTACCAAGCGCATGGCCAGGCAGAAGGCTCTTCGCCTAGCCAAGGAGGCGGCCGACAAGGAAGCCGCCGCGACGGTTGAAGCCGCAACCGAGGCCGCCGACAGCGAAACGCCGCCGCGCTTGCCGCAGGTTCACCGGCGCTAGTCTGGCCGGCGCTCGCCCGGCCCCGCGACGCTTCGCTTGCCAACCATGGCCGACACTTGGCGGCGGTCGCAAGCCGGTTGCTCGTCGACGATTTGGCAGCAGCAGCGTACCGGAGCTATGGAGATTGCGTTTGCAGCGAAGACGGGAACCCGCTAGGCGGATCCTGTTGGCTCAGTGGAGGTGAACCTCCGGCAGGATCCATGGCATGAGTTCGCGAAACTTGGGAAGATAGACCTTGCGGAAGACGTTCCGCGACACCTCGGCGATCTTGGCCGGGAGCGTGCCGAGTTCGCCGCTGCGCGCGATGATGGTGATGGGTCTGCGAAAGGCCGGGCCGGGAAATCGTCGCAGGTCGATGGCGGCGAGATGGCTGGGACTGCGCGCGACCGATGTCGCCGGCATCATCGCCCAGCCAAAGCCGCCGGCGACCATCGCCGAAACCGAGTCGACGCTGTCGAAGGCGAAGACATATTCCGGTTCGATCCGCATCCGCCGCAGTTGGCGGTCGATCTGCTTGCCGAGATCGCTGCTCAGGCTGTTGCGGATGAAGGGCGTTTCCAGCGCATAGGCCTTGAAAGCCGAGGTATCGGAGAGCTCGGGGCTTCCCTTTGGCAGCAGCATCAAAATCGGCTCGTCGATAACGTCGTAGCGTTCGATCCCGGTCGCATCGTCGAAGCGACCGGCTGCGATCAGCAGGTCCAGCGTGCGATCCTGCAAGCGTCTTCGCAGGCCGCTATTGAAATCCGTGGCAACCGAGAAGGCTCGGATCTGTCCCTTCGACCCGTGTATAAAGTGCGGCAGGAAGTGGATGGCGAGGGAATCGATCAGCCCGATCCTAAGATTGGGCAGCGGGGCATCGACGCCGAGGCGCACCTCCGCATCCATCACCTTGGCTTGGCGAATCAGGATATCGGCGTGGTGCCTGACGATGTCTCCAAGGACAGTTGGCGCGACAGGCCTGCGCGCACGATCGAGCAGCGCGCCGCCAAAATGCTTTTCGAGGTGTGCGAGGGCGTGCGAGACCCCGGACGGGGTGATGCCCACATCCCGCGCAGCCAGTGTCAGACTGCCGCGTTCGCAGATGGCCGTGAAAATCGCGAGCTCGCGCAAGTGAAGCGCTAGAAAGGGCTGTTCCATTCGCAATGTATCGCGAGAAAGATGAAGATTACTCATACATACCATGAATTATCCTCATATTATAGCGAACTCGTAAACCAATGATTTTTCTCAAGTAATTGAATTTTCTGAGGATTTCTTTTCACCTTCTTGAGGCGATCGGGAGCGCGGCGCGTTCGTGACGCCCGCAACACGATTGCTCGGCTTCCCTCGCGAGGGTAGTAGGGGAGCGCTTCCCTGGCAGGCGCTCGGGTAGCAGTGGAGCGTTATTTCGGGCCGGCGATCAAGGTCGTCTGCTCGAGGGCAAATGACTGGGGAGCTGTTATGGACCTGACACGTCGCGCCTTCAATAGCGGCCTGCTGAGCGCAGGCCTTGTTACGTTGTCCGCTCGCAAGGCCGCGGCCGCGACGGCGCTTGAGCGCATCAGACGCAAAGGCGAGCTTGTGGTGGCGACCGAGGCCCAGTATCCGCCTTTCGAGTTTGTGCGCGACGGCGAGATCGTCGGCCTGGGGCGCGACCTGCTTGACGAGGTCGTGGCTCGGCTCGACGTCAATCTCAGCCAGCTTGACCTGCCGTTCCAGGGCATTCTGCCGGGGCTGATCGCGGAAAAATTCGACCTCGTCGCAACGTCGGTCGGCCTCACCCAAGAGCGCGCCGCACGCTACGCCTTCACCATGCCGGTAGGGACCACTCAAGCACACGTGCTCAAGCGTCAGAACGACGGTTCGATCAATTCGGTCTCCGATCTCAACAGCAAGGTCGTGGCGACGCAGCTTGCCTCGTCGGTGGAGCCGACGGCCAAGGCGCTCGACCAAAAGCTCAAGGCCGAGGGCGGTGCGGGCTTCGCCGAGCTGAAGCTTTTCCCCGCTTTCTCGGACACCTTTCTCGCCGTAGGCAGCGGCGTCGTCGACGCCGCGATCGCCAATCTGCCCTTGCTGCTGCTGTTGATTCGCGACCGGCCGGGCATCTTCGAGGTGGTCGGTCCGGCAACAGATCAGGAAAGCTATCTGGCGTGGGCCACACGGCCGGAAGATGCCGATCTGCGGGACTTTGTGAACGAGGTCTTCGCCGAATTGCATGCGAACGGCACGATGGCGCAGCTGCAGGAGAAATGGCTCGGCACGACGCTTGACCTACCGCAAACTGGCTACCTGCCCGACGGCGCCATTTGACAACAGCGGCGCGCCGGAATGGATTTCAGCCTGGACGCTATGGGAGCGGCGTTTCCGTCGCTCCTTCGCGCCTCCGCAACCAATATCTACATCGCGACGGTTGCGATGGTCCTGGCTCTGGCCGGCGGCACACTGCTGACCATCCTGCGTTCCCTGAAAATCCGGCTTCTCAACTGGGCGATCTCGATCGTGATCAGCTTCATACGAGGCACGCCGGTGCTGATCCAGATTTTTCTGTTCTATTACGGATTGCCCGCGCTCGGCCTACAGCTCGACCCGCTGACGGCGGGCATCTGTGCCATCGCCTTCAACAGCACCATCTTTGTCAGCGAAATCATGCGCGGAGGCCTTTCGGATATGGATCCGGGGCCGATCGAGGCGGCGATCGCGCTCGGCCTCAAGGCACATGCGATTTGGCGTAAGGTCGTAATACCGCAACTCTATCTTCGCATCCTGCCGCCCCTGGTGAACGAGGCGACCATCGTGCTCAAGGGCACGGCTCTGCTTTCGATCATTACCGTCGTCGAACTCTTCCGCACGGCGCAGCAGATCTCCGCCACGACCTTTCGCCCCTTCGAAACCATGCTGGCCGCGGCGGCGATCATTCTGCTGCTCAATGTCCTGGTCAGCCAATACGGCGCGAGGATCGAGCGACGGCTCGCAGTGAGGCGTGGCTGAGATGGCGCTGGACCTCTCCGTTGTCATCGACAATCTACCTCTTTTCGGCGAAGGAGCGTTGGCGACCGTCGGGATTTCGGCCGCGGCGATCGTCGGAGGTCTCCTCGTTGCCTTCCCGGTCGCGTTGCTGAAGCTCGCGCCGCAGACCGTGGTGCGCTGTCTGGCCACCGCTTATGTCGAGTTCTTTCGCAACATCCCCTTCATCGTCTTGCTTTCGCTCTTCTTCTATGGATTGCCGTTCTTCGGGATCCGACTCCAGCCGACCACGACCGGCATCCTCGCTCTCGCGATGTTTGGTAGCGCCTATTACGCCGAGATCGTGCGCGGAGCGATCCTGTCGGTCCATCGCGGCCAGATGGAGTCGGCGCGGGCGATCGGCATGTCCTACCTTCGGGCGCTGTGGGACATCGTCTTCCCGCAGATGCTGCGCTTCTTCATTCCGGCGGCGACGAATACCTCCATCTCCCTGGTGAAGGAGAGCGCCGTGCTGGCGACGCTCTCGGTCGCGGAACTGACCTATCAAGGCCTGATCGTGCAGGGTCAAACCTACGCGCCCTTCGAGGTCTTCCTTGCGACAGCCGCCATCTATTGGATCCTGACGGCGCTGCTCGCGGCGATATTCCGTCGTTCGGAGACGCGCATCTCCGGCAAGCGGAAACGGGGCTCTTCCCCGCGCCATCACCTCGCCGCACGATACTTGTCGCTGGAAGCGGAGCCCCGGCGATGACGGCGGCGCCCTTGCTCAGCATCCGAGGCCTGCGCAAATCCTTCGGCGCGCTGTCGGCGGTCGATGGGGTCGACCTGGACGTGGCGGCGGGTGAAATCGTCTGCATCATCGGCCAAAGCGGCTGCGGCAAGAGCACTTTCCTGCGCTGCATCAACTATCTGGACCCACCGGACGAAGGGATGATCAGAATCGCGGGCGACTATATCGGCTGCGAACCGACGCCCTCTGGCGGGCAAAGGCGGCAATCGAGCCGCCGTCTGAACCGGCTGCGCCCGCATGTCGGTCTGGTGTTCCAGCAGTTCCATCTCTGGCCGCATCTCACCGCTTTGGAGAACGTCGCACGTGCGCCGATACGGGTGCGCGGCGTGGCGCGCGAGGCGGCGGAGGCGGATGCGAGGGCGCTCCTTTCGCGCTTCGGGCTCGAGGCGAAAGCGGGGCGCATGCCGGCAGACCTCTCCGGCGGCGAGAAGCAGCGCGTGGCGATCGCCAGGGCTCTAGCGATGAAGCCGAAACTCATGCTGTTCGACGAGCCGACCTCGGCGCTGGATCCGGAAGTGGTCGGCGACGTGCTGCACCTCATGAAGGAGCTGGCCAGCGACGGCATGACGATGGTGGTCGTCACGCACGAGCTCGGCTTCGCTCGCAACGTGGCCGACAGGCTCGTCTTTTTCGACGCCGGCCGAATCGCAGAAATGGGACTGCCGGAAGACCTGATCGAGCGACCGCGTTCGCCGCGGCTATGCAGCTTCCTGTCCCATTTGGAATTGGGTCGCTAGCTCGGCAGCGCTTCTGGAAACCCCGACAACCCTCTGGACACCACTGTGAGTAACATGAGCAATATTCTTACCAGCGCCCCGGAGCACGGGCACAAGACATTCCTGTTCTCCGAGCTGGCCCTCGACCTCGACAACCTCGAAGCCGACATCGCTTTCCTCGGCATTCCCTTCGGGCATCCCTATACGATCCGCAACGTCACGAACGACCAGTCGAACGCGCCGACTGCGGTGCGCCAAGCGTCCGACCGGGTATCGCGCTCGCTGGAGCGCTACGACTTCGACATCGGCGGTCCGCTCTTCGACGACCGTCCGATCCGCATGGTGGATTGCGGCGACGTTAGCGGCGAGATGCACGATCCAGCCGCGCATTCGCGCCGCGCCGAGGAAGCGATGCGAAAAATCATCGCATCCGGCGCGCTGCCGCTCATTATCGGCGGCGACCACGCGATTCCAATCCCAGTGCTGCGGGCTTTCGACGACAAAGGACCGCTCGTGCTCGTCCATGTCGATGCCCACATCGATTGGCGCGACGATGTCGGCGGAGTCAGCGAGGGGCTGTCGAGTCCGATCCGGCGCGCCTCGGAAATGCCGCATGTCACGGAAATCTTCCAGATCGGAATCCGCTCGCAAGGCAGCGCGCGCCGCACAGATGTCGACGCGGCCCTGGCCTATGGCGCGCGCATCGTCACCGCCTACGAGGTGCATTACGGCGGCATGGACGCCGTGCTGTCGAGTATTCCCGACAACGCCCGCTACTACATCACGATCGACGCGGACGGCCTCGACCCTTCGGTCATGCCGGCAGTTGAAGGACCGGCCCCCGGAGGCCTCACCTTCGACCAGACGCGCAGATTGATCCATGGTCTCGTGAACAAAGGCCAGGTCGTCGGCATGGACATTGTTGAGATCACGCCCTCGCGGGACATCAATCGGATCTCGGCCATCACCGCCGGGCGCCTCTTCCTCAATCTGATCGGTGCCGCGGTGCGTGCCGGCTACTTCGAGAAGTGAAATGGATAAAGATCTCGGACACCGTGAAATGATGCAAACGCATGGCGGCGCAGATCGCCTGAACCGCGCCTTCGTCGGCATACCCACCTTTATGCGCGCGAATCACTGCACCGACTTCGACAAGCTTACGGCCGAGTTCGCCGTGATCGGAGTGCCCTTCGATGAGGGCTCGCCCTTCGCACCCGGTGCCCGCTTCGC
>JAWWCG010000035.1:0-13246 GCA_033720555.1 Kiloniellales bacterium
CGCGCGACGCCGCGCTCGGCTTCGCGATACGCTTCCAGCAGACCAGCGGCCCGGTGATGGCCAAGGCGGCGGAGGACACGGAGTTCTACCGCTACAACCGCCTCGTCGCCTTGAACGAGGTCGGCGGCGCGCCCGAGCGCTCCGGCGCGACGCTCGGCGCCGTTGATAGGGCCATGGCGGCGCGGCCGGACGCGCAGCCCGCCGGCTTGTCGGCGACCGCCACCCACGACACCAAGCGCGGCGAGGACGGCCGGGCGCGGCTCTACGCGCTCAGCGAAATGCCGCAGGCCTGGGCCAAGGCGGTTGCGCGCTGGGCGCGGATGAACGCGCCCCACCGCAGGGCCTTGCCCGACGGCGACGCGCCCGAGCCGACGATCGAGTGGCTGTTCTACCAGGCGCTGGCCGGCGCCTGGCCCGCCGATCTCGCGCCCGAGGCGTGGGACGGCGACGGCGACGACGGCCGGCTCGAGCGGCTTCGCGGGCGCATGCTCGCCTACATGGAGAAGGCCGTGCGCGAGGCGAAGCTGCGCACGAGCTGGACCGATCCCGACCGGGACTACGAGGCGGCGGTCGCCGATTTCGTCGCCGCCGTCCTGTCGCCCGCCACCGCCGGCGACTTCCTCAGCGACTTTGTCTTGCGGTGCCGCCCGATCTGGCTGGCCGGCGCCGTCAACGCCCTGGCGCAGCTCGCCGTCAAGCTCGCCGCCCCCGGCGTCCCCGATATCTACCAGGGCGCCGAGCTCTGGGACCTCAGCCTGGTCGATCCCGACAACCGCGCGCCGGTCGATTTCGACCTGCGGCGCCGGCGGCTCGAAGCGCTCGCCGGCCAGGATCCGGCGGCGTGGCTCGCCGAATGGGAGACGGGCGCGCCCAAGATGGCCCTGACGGCCGCCGGCCTGCGGGCCCGCGCCGAACGCCCCGCCCTGTTCGCCGCCGGTCGTTATCGCAGGCTCGCCGCGCGGGGCCGGCGCGCGCGCCACGTCGTCGCCTTCGCCCGTCGCCTGGACCGGTCCTTCGCGGTGGCGGTCGCGCCGCGACTGGTGCTGCGCTTGTGCGAGGGCGCCGCCCGCCCCTTGGTGCCCCCGGCGTGCTGGGACGACACGGCGATCGCGCTGCCGCCCGGCTTGCGCGGCCGCGCCATGCGCGACGCGGTGAGCGGAACGGTGCACGAGGGCGGCGACGCGCTCGATGTCGCCGAGGCGCTGGCGCGCTTTCCGGTCGCGCTTCTGCTCAGCGCCGACGACCCGGCGTGAGCCGCCGCCGCGGCGCGCGCACGACCGCGCGCGACGGTCAAAGGGAAAATAGGCCGTTGGTACTAGCCTAGTCCATCTGCATTATATAAATTACGCATCGCCGCAAGTATAATCATTATATTAAAGCAGTGATTTATTAATAATTGTTAACGATTCTTATCGACTTTTAACATTTCCAAATGAATTAGCAAAGAATGCCGCATTTTTCCTTGTTTCCCCTGAAGTGTCCGACCGGCGCCATCGTCCCTCTGGGGCGGGCCCGGTCGGCGCCGCCGGCGGGTCCGGCCGGCAGAGATCTCAGCGGCCTCGAAGGCTTCGGCGGCCTCGACGGCCTCGACGGCGGCCGCCCCGAATTCTCGATCGAGGCGGACGGCGCATGAGCAGCGCCATCCAAAGTTCGGCGCGAAGGTCGAGCCAAGGCTCGCTGCTCGTGCCGATGATCGGTCACGCCCATGCCGAGGTCCTCGGCGACGTCATCGACTACCTCGCCGTCGGCGTCATCCTGACCGACGCCAAGGGACACCCGCTTTGGTTCAACCGCTCGGCGACGGAACTGATCGCCTCGAACGCCGGATTGTCGTTCACGAACGGCAATCTGGAGACCGTCGATTCCTTCGCCACGCGTCAACTCCAGGAACTCTTGAAGCGGGCCGTCGCGCACGACGAGTCCCAGCCGCTGGCGGCGTCGGTCTTCGCCGTGCTGATCCCGCGCGAGGACCGGCAGGGAGCGCTTTCGGTCGTCGTCGCGCCGGTCAGCCGCGCGAGCTCGAACGACAACAAGACAGACGTCGCGGCCATCGTGTTCGTCAGCGATCCCGACGCCGGCATGGAATTGCCCGCGGGGCTCCTGCATCGGCTGTTCGGCTTGACCCGTTCGGAGTCCAGGGTCGCCGCGGCCATGGCGCGCGGCGAAAGCTTGGACGGCGCGGCGAAGGCCTCGGCGATCAAGATCAGCACGGCGCGAACGCACATGAAGAAAATCTTCGCCAAGACCGGACGGCACGGACAGACCGATCTGGTCCGCATGCTGACCCGGTCCTTCGGCTTCGTGCGGTTCGACTGACAGTCCCGAGCGACGGGCGTCCTATCGGCGCGGCGCGCGGCGCGTTCGCGCGATCAGCGGCACCAGGACAGCGCCGAGGGCGCAGATCACCAAGAGGTACCACATGGCGCCGCGGTAGCCGGCCATGAAGGAGTCCCGGAAGATCGGCAGGACCTCGGCTTCGAGGCCCGGCGTCAGCTCGGCGAGTATCTGATGGGCCTGGCTCGGGTCCGACAGCAGGCTGCGCACCAGGTCCTGGTCCTTCGCCGCCAGGTCGATGTTCTCCCGCGCCAGACTTTGGTTGAGCGTGCGCCGGTCGAGGGTCTCGAGAATCAAGCCGCCGACCGCCAGGCCGACGCTCGAGCCGAAGTTCCAGATGGAATAGACGACGCCGATGATGAGGCTCGCCTGGGCCGGCGCGAAGGCCGAGGTGGCCGCCAGGGCGGCGGTCGCCTGCTGCAGGCCCCAGCCGAAGCCGAACAGGCCCAAGCCGAGCAAGACGAGCCAGAGCGCGCTGGCCGGCTCGAAGAAAATCTGCACCAGCGCGGCGAGGGCGAGGAACGCCTGGCCGGCCGCGAGGAACGGCAAGGGACCGTGCCGGTCGACCCACTTGCCGATCAAGGGCGGGACGATCACCACCAGGCCGGAGATCGGCAGCAACATGGTTCCGGCGATATAGGGCGCTTCGTTGCGCACGGTCTGCAGGTAGAGCGGCGCCAGGAAGCTGCCGATCGCGATGAACCCGCCGAGGGTCAAGGCGACCACGGTGCAGGCGAGAAAATCCGGGTGGCGAAACAGCTCGAACCTGACGATCGGGAACCTGGCTCGGCGCTCGATCGCGACGAAGATCGCTAGCAGGACGACGGCGGCGCCGGCGGTGATCAAGGTGGCCGGCGCCGCCCAGCCCCAGTTGTTGCCCTTCATGATGGCCGTCACCAGGGCGCCCATGCCCGGCAGCAGGACGGCGAGGCCCAGCCAATCGACCTTCTCGTCGCCCTGGCGCGGCGTCTCCAAGACCGAGCGCCAGGCGATCAGGAAGCCGACGGCCACCACCGGCACGTTGACGTAGAACGCCCACCGCCACGACAGGGCCGACATGAGGAGCCCGCCGATCACCGGTCCGAGCGCCATGCCGAAGCCGGTGATGCTCATGAACATGGCCAGCGCCCTGCCCTGCTCGGCCGCGGGGAAATGATGGTTCACCAGCCCGACCGAGCAGGTCAGCAAGACCGCGCCGGCGACGCCTTGCGCGAAGCGGCAGGCGATCAGGAACTGCGGGCTCTCGGCGGTGCCGGCCAAGAGTGAGGCCAGGGCGAAGACGATCACGCCGCGATAGAGGGCCCGGCGCCGGCCGTAGATGTCGCCCAGGCGCCCCATGGTGACCATGAACACGGTCAGCATGAGGAAGAAGGCGTTCATCACCCACTGGAGCTGGTCCACGCTGGCGTGCAAGTCGCGCTGAATGCCGGGCAGGATGGTGTTGACGACGGTGAAGTCGACGAAGACGACGAAGCACAGGATGCTGATCGCGATCAGGGCCCGCCATCGCTTCGGATAATCTTCTGCCATGCCATCGCCTGCCGGGCCGAGGGTTGCGCGCACGCGCCGGGGGCGCGTCGCTAGGGCGCGCGCCCGGCAGCCATGCGCCGCCGAGAGCCGCGCGCCTCGGGACTCACCGCGGGGCCTGCGGCGACTGCCCCGCCGGCATCGCCTGGCAGACTTCGATGCCCTCGGGGATCGTCAGCCAGGGCGGCTTGCTGCGCGCGAACACGAACCGCTCGAGGTCGTACCAGAATGTCGGCGGATCGAAGGTGCCGCCGGCGATCCCTTGATAGTCGGGCAAGAACTCGAGCGTCCAGCCGACGGTCGTGCCGCAGGTCTCGCAGAACTCGGTCTCGATCCAGCGCCCGGCGTCGGAGACCAGCCGGAACGTCTTCGACGCGCGCTCGGTGAAGGCGACGGCGGACTTTTCGAAATAGACCGACACGCCGAGCGCGCTGCCGGTTCGCCCTTGACACCAGCGGCAGGCGCAGGCGCTGACCCTCTTCGGCGCGCCTGTGGTGCGATAGCGCACCTTGCCGCAGAAACATCCGCCTTCGTGCAGTTCGGTCATTTCCACCCCCGCCGGTTCGCTTCGAGGTTGCCGGCCGAACCTACGCGGGCGGCCTCCCGCGCCGGCCGCCCCGGCCTCGCAGAACCGTAGCGGCAATCGCCCCCGTCCGGAAGTCTCGGCTTGGCCGCGTCGCCCCGCCTCGCCGGCCGCGCGCCCGGGAGAAGCGGCCGCGAAGCCGCCCAGTCGCGACTCGCACTCGCAGGTCAATCTTGCTAGCGTGGGCGCCGCACGGGGGACCTCCCGAGCGGGGCTCCCGAGACATCATTCGAGACAGGGAAAATGAGCGAAGCGAGCACGGAGCTACACGAGGAAGCGAGCGCACTCAGAGCGGAGACCATCGATTGCCACCGGGCGGTCGTCTCGCTGCAGGAAGAACTGGAAGCCGTCGACTGGTACAACCAGCGGGTCGACGCCTGCCGGGACGGCGAGCTTCGGGCCATCCTGGCGCACAACCGCGACGAAGAGAAAGAGCACGCCGCCATGGTGCTGGAATGGCTGCGCCGGCGCGATCCGGTCCTCGACGACATGTTGCGGACCTACCTTTTCACCGAGGGAGAGATCACCGCCATCGAAGAGTCCGAGCACGGCGGAGCGGGCGAAGCCGCGGCGGCCGCCGGCTCGTTGGGACTCGGCAGCCTCAAGGACAAGATCAGCGATGAATGAACTGTTGCGTGAATTGGCGCCCATTTCGCAGGCGGGCTGGAACGAGATCGAGGAGGAGGCGCGGCGCACGCTCACGCTGACGCTCGCCGGCCGCAAGCTGGTCGACTTCGTGGGACCCTTGGGCTGGCAGGCCTCGACCGTTAATCTCGGCCGCACCGAGCGCGCCGGCGAAGCGGTCCGCAAGGGGGTCGAGACGCGGCTGCGGCGCGCGCTGCCGCTGATCGAGCTTCGCGTGCCGTTCGAGCTCTCGCGCGAGGAGCTCGAGGCCTTCGACCGCGGCGGCAAGGACGGCGACCTGCAGCCGGTCGTCGAGGCGGCCCGGACGATCGCCATGGCGGAGGATTCCGTCATCTTCTACGGCGCCAGCGCCGGCGGCATCGAGGGGATCGCCGAAGCCGCGGATCACGCCACGCTCAAGCTGACGGACGACTACGAGCGCTATCCCAAGGTGGTCGCCGAAGCGCTCAGCAAGCTGCGCAACGCCGGGGTCGCCGGCCCCTACGGCATCGCGCTCGGCCCGCGCTGCTACACCGGGCTGACCGAGACCACGACCGCCGGCGGGCATCGGGTGTTCGACCATGTCCAGCGCCTGCTGGACGGGCCGGTGGTCTGGGCGCCGAGCGTCGACGGCGCGGTCGTGCTGTCCCTGCGCGGCGGCGACTTCGAGCTCACCGTCGGACAGGACGTCTCGATCGGCTATCTGAGCCACAGCGCCGAGGCGGTGCGGCTTTATCTGCAGGAGAGTTTGACCTTCCGGGTGCTCGCCGCCGAAGCCGCGGTGCCGCTCTCCTATCAGGACACGAAAGGCGCCGGGCGCGCGAAAAGTAAGAAATAGCGCCGCGACGCCCCGACGCGAGGCCCCGACGCGAGGGTCGAGGGGCGCGCCGGGCATTGCCCGAGGCACCGGCGGTGACGCTTGCCAAGGCCAAGGTCGAGGCGTTCCTCGGCTCGTCGCCAAGCTAACGAACCAGCGAACACTGGCGCGATAAGCCTTTGAATTCGTTGGTCGGGGCGACTGGATTCGAACCAGCGACTTCCTGCTCCCAAAGCAGGTGCTCTACCAGGCTGAGCTACGCCCCGGCCGGCCGCGAACCTAGGCCTTTCCGGTGAGGCGCGCAAGCGGCCGGCCCTTGGTCACGCGCCCGTGCCGGGAGCGCCGGCATCGGCCGCTTCGCCCGTCTCGGCGAGGCCCGTGCCGAGGCGAGCGTCGGATCAGGCGCGCGACATTTGAGACACCCTGAGCAAAAAACCGGCCGATTCCCTTCCCAGTCGCGCAACTTTCCGAATTTCGGGTTGCCAAAGCCGGTGGGTGGTGCAGTCTGAAACGCCATGAAAAAAAGGAAAAGCGGCACGCCGGAGACGCCCCGGAGCGGCAAGCGAGCGCCTGCGGAAGCGCTCGACGTGCGCAGCCTGCGCGAGCTGGTCGCCAGTTCGGCCGCGGCCCAGCCGCCGATCGCGGTCGACCGGCCCTACGCCGAGACGCTGCGCAACAGCGTCGACTGGCTGTGGCAAACCGACGCCGAGCTCAACCTGACCTATCTCTCGCGCGCGCTCGACGACACCGAGGACGGGCCGGGCGAGAGCTGGCTCGGGCGCAGCCTGCTGGCGCTCGCCGACCGCGAGGCCGGCGACGCCACGCCGTCGCCGCTGGTGGTGGCGCTGCGCGCGCGCCGCGCGTTCCGCGACTGCACCGTGGAATGGACGTCGGACAGCGACCAGCGCGTGCGCTTCCGCCTGACCGGGCTGCCGTTCCACGACGAGGCGACCGGCACCTTCGCCGGCTTCCGTGGCACCGCCAGCGCGACCAGCGAGCCGGCCGAGGAGAGCGGACCCGCCCGCGAGCTCATGGACCTGCTCGAGGCCGCCCTGAGCGAGCGCGACCAGCTCCAGCAGCAGCTCGCCGAGATCGAGGACGGCTCCGTCAAGGAACGCCTGGCGGGCATCGCCCACGAGCTGCGCACCCCTTTGAACGCGATCATCGGCTTCTCCGAGCTGATTCGCGACCAGGCCTTCGGCGACGACCCGCGGCGCTATGCGGAGTACGGCGGCAACATCCACCGCAGCGGCCTCAAGCTGCTGCAGTTGGTCAACCGCATCCTCGACATCGCCGAGCACGAGAGCGAGACGCACGCCATCGAGCCGCGGCCGTTCGACATCGAGGCGGTCGTGCGCGCGACCATCGAGATCATGTCGGACAGCGCGGCGACGGCCCACGTCGCCCTCTACCTCGACGTCGCCGACGCGCTGCCGCGCGCCCACGGCGATCGCCAGATGACCCGGCAGATCCTGTTCCACCTGGTGAGCCGCGTTCTCCAGCGGGCGCCGGCCGGCTGGGCCGCGGGCATCCGGCTCGCGGCCGACGAAATACCTGGCGAAGTGCCCGACGAAATACCCGGCGAGACGACCGGCGAGAAACCCGACGAGCCAGCCGGGCCGGCAGCCGGCGTCCTGGTGACCGTCTGGGACGGTCCCGGCGACGGTCCTGGCGACGCGCCAGGCGACGCGCTCGAAGGCACGGCCGGAGGCGCGCGCGAGGCCGACAGACCCAAGCGCCAACCCGAGCGCCAATCCGAGGGCCAATCCGAGGGCCAATCCGAGGGCCAATCCGGGGTCGAATCCGAGACCGACGACAAGGCGCAAGCCGGGCCCCGAACGGCGGAGACCGACGGGAATTTGGGCCCGGAGGATTTGGGCCCGGGGGATTTGGGCCCGGGGGATCTGGGCCCAGAGGATTTGGGCCCGGTGGTCCTGCAGCACCTCGCCGAGACCATGGGCGCCCGCCTCTCGTTCGCCGGCGAGCCCGGGCGAGGCAGCGAAGCGCGGCTCTACCTGCCGCCGCCCCCGCCGGACCTGCCCGAACCAGCCGAGCCGCCCGACCTCAGCCAGTCATAAATGCTTTTGGATCAGCTAGATAACATATATTTCTCACATATTTGGTAATTTTATAGAAAAACTGTCTAAGTAGCTACGGAAAATCGAATATCCCAAATCGGGGCCGCGATCTCCAAGGATCTCCCCTCCAAGGATCTCCACCGCCATGCGACACACCCACAGCCTGAACGAAGCCGTCTACGACTATCTCCTGGAGGTGTCGCTGCGCGAGCCGCCGGTGCTGGCGCGGCTGCGCGAGGAGACCGCGGGCCTGCCCCGGGCGATCATGCAGATCTCGCCCGAACAGGGCCAGTTCATGGCGCTGCTGGCGGAGCTGCTGGGGGCCCGGCGGGTGCTCGAGGTCGGCACCTTCACCGGCTACAGCGCGCTGGTGGTCGCCCTCGCCCTGCCGGCCGACGGGCGGGTCATCACCTGCGACGTGAACGAGGAGACCACGGCGATCGCCCGGCGCTACTGGGCGGAGGCCGGGGTCGCCGACAGGATCGAGCTGCGCCTCGGCCCGGCGGTCGACACCCTCGACGCGCTGCTGGCCGACGGCGGCGCCGGCACCTTCGACCTGGCGTTCGTCGACGCCGACAAGACGAACTACGACGCCTACTACGAGCGGGGCCTGGCGCTGCTGCGCCCCGGCGGCCTGATGCTGGTCGACAACGTCCTGTGGGGCGGCGCCGTCGCCGACCCGCTGCACCAGGACGAGGACACCGACGCGATCCGCGCCCTCAACGCCAAGATCCACGGCGACGAACGGGTCAGCCTGGCGCTGCTGCCGGTCAGCGACGGCCTCACGCTCGCCCGCAAGCGCTGAACCGGCCGGAAGCGCCGTCGCGCCCTGGCGGAGATCGCCGAAACGCGCGGCCTGCGCGGATTTTTTTGGTTAAGACTTCTTCAAGGCAATCTTAAGGCCCTCTTCACGCCCCCATGGGACACTCGGATCGTCGGCCTCGGCATCGTGTCGAGGCGCTGAATGTCGTGAGGCCCGTCATGTTGAAGTCCCTGGTGCTCAGCACAGCCCTCGTTCTGGCGTCCGCTTCCGCCCTGGCCGCGCCGCAGTGCAATTCCCGGGAGACCGTGCTGGAACTGCTGTCGCAGAAGTATTCCGAGGCGCCGGTGGCGGTGGGCGTCGCCAACAACGGCGGGCTTGTCGAGGTGCTGTCAGCGGGCGACGGCGGAACCTGGTCGATCATCGTCACCTCGCCCAAGGGTACGAGCTGCCTCGTCGCGGCCGGCGAAGGCTGGCGCATGTTCGAGGAGCAGCTCGCCCAGGACCCCGAGGCCTGAGCCCGCGCCGCGGGACTCACGCGCCGAAGCCGCTCTCGGCTAAGGCGCCGCGTCGAAGGCCGGGTGCTCGACCCGATCGCCCGGCCGGATCCCCCACCGGCTCGTCATCCCGCCGTTGACCTCGAGCACGCCGCTGACCGGCCGGCCCGAGGAGATCGACGCCAGCGAGTACGGCACCGTGCGCTCGACGATCTTCACGATCTCGCCGTCCTCGGCGATGAACAGCATGTCGAGCGGCATCGCCGTGTTCTTCATCCACATGGTCACCACCCGCGCCGGGCGGTAGACGAACAGCATCCCGGCCTCCGGCGCCAGGCTCGGGCGATACATCAGCCCCTGGGCCTGCTGCTGCGGCGTCAGCGCCAGCTCGACGTCGAGCACGCGCCGGGCGCCGTCGGCGGTGGCGAGCGTCAGGCGCTCGCGCGCGAAGCTCGCCAGCCCCTGCTGCGCCGCGGCCGGCGCCAGACCCGACGCCAGCCAGGCGAGCCCGAAAGTCAAGCCGAGCGCCAGGCCGAGCAGGAGCGCCCGCCGCGCCGCCGCCGGCGACCTCCGGGGGCTCTCCAGAACGCCGCGCGTCATGGGCCGCCCCCGCCGCGCGCGCGGAGGGCCAGCGCCGCCACGTGGCGCACCTCGGGACGGACCGGCCCGGGACGCGGCGGATCGGCCAGGGTGGTGAACCAGTGTTCCGGCGGGCTGCGCCCGTCGCGGTGGCGCCAGGCGAGCGCGCGCAGCACCGCCTCGGCGTGCGGCGGCAGGCGCGCCGGCGGGCCGTCCGGCGCGTGGCGCCCGTTCAACAGGCCCCAGATGCCGGTCCAGCAGCGGGCGACCGACCAGGGATTGTAGCCGCCGCCGCCCAGCACCAGGAGCCGCGGCGCCAGGGACCGGACCGCCGCGACGACGCGCCACAGCGCCCGGTTGGACAGGGCCAGCCGGCTCTGCGGGTCGTCGCCGAGGGCGTCGGCGCCGGCCTGGAGGACCACCGCCTCGGGTGCGAAGGCCTCGGCCAGCGGCACGATCGCCTCGTCGAGCAGGAAGGCCATCTCGTCGTCGTGGAAGCCCGGCGGCACCGGCAGGTTGCGCGCCGCGCCGCCGGCCCGGTCGCTCGCCGAGCCGGGGCCCGCCGCCGCGCCGCGGACCATCGGCCAGCGGCCCGCCTCGTGCAGCGAGACGGTGAGCACCCGGGGATCCTCGGCGAAGGCCGCCTGCACGCCGTCGCCGTGATGGGCGTCGACGTCGAGATAGAGCACGCGCGCGAGCCCGCCGTCGAGCAGCCGCAGGATGGCGAGGACCGGGTCGTTGAAATAGCAGTAGCCGCTCGCCCGGCCGGGCCGGCCGTGGTGGGTCCCGCCGGCCGGGTTGTAGACCGTGCCGCCGTCCCGGATCAGAGCGGCGCCGAGCAGCGAGCCGCCGCAGGCCGTGGCGGGCCGGCGGAAGATCTCAGGGAACACCGGGTTGCCGTTGCAACCGAAGTTGTAGCGCCGCTGGCGTTCGGGGCTGACGCTCTGACGCGATTCCGCCTCCATGACCGCCGCGACGTAGTCCCGGTCGTGGAAACGGGCGAGCTCCTCCGGCGTCGCCCGGGGGCTGTCCAGGTACTGATCCTCCGGCAGCCAATCGAGCGCCCGGCAGAGGTCGATCACCGTCGAGACCCGCGGGATCGCCAGCGGATGGCCGGTCCCGTAGGTCGAGCGCCGGTAGATCTCGCTGCCGATGAAGCGCGGGGCGTCCAGCATGGGTCTCCAGGTCCTCCCGCGCCCAGCATAGAAACTGCGGCGGCACGAGCCAATGCCGCGGCCGGGGATAATCTTCTCCGCACTCGTCGCCGCCATCGGGTTCGAGCGCTAACGAGCGCCGCGGGATCTCATGACCTTGACGATCGCCGCGGTATCTTCGTTCCCGAATCCCATGGCGGTGGCGCGCTTGAAGAAGCTCGCGATGAAGTCCGGAAGTTCGCTGCTGATGCCCGCATCGCGGGCCTGGGCCTGTATTTTCTCGATCGCGGCAAGCCACACGTCGATGGTGGCTCCAGGCCGGTCGAACGTCTCCGTTCGGATGGTCTCGATCAGCCCCTTGGCCGCATGATCATCGGCGAACAGGCTCGAATAGGCGGCGATCTCGACACCCTCGGATTGGCAAAGACAGGCGCCATGGACGACGCCCAGATAGAGGGACAGATCGCCAGTGAGGAGCGCCATGTCCATGACCGCCGCGGCGGCGACGTTGGAGCCGAGGTAACGGAGGTCGCCGCCAAGGCATTCGAGAAAGGGCTTGCACCTGGCGTAGGCGTCGTCCGGCCCGGCGAAGAGAAGCTGCGCCGCTTCGCCGCCAATGCCGCTTGGATAGGGCATGATCGCGCCGTCGAGATAGTCGATGCCGAACTCCGCGCACCACGCTTCCGCCGCGCGGGCCTCGGCCGGCGTTCCCGTGCTGAGTTGGATCAAGGTGCGGCCGGAGAGCGCCGAAACCGCATTGTCGCGCGCCAGCAGGGACTTGGTCGCCGCGTAGTTGTCGATGCAGACGACGACGATCGGGCTGGCCTCGATGGCCGCCGGCAGACTGTCCGCGCCGCTCGCCCCCGCCGCCACGATGGGGGCCATCTTCTGCGGCGACCGATTCCACACCGTCAGCCGATGCCCGGCGCCGAGAAAGGCGCGCGCCAAGGCGCTGCCCATGGCGCCCAGCCCGATCAACGACACATGGCTCATGGCCGATCTCCCTCGCCCCACGATCGTGGCGGACCCATCGCGAAAGCGCCGCCGCTCGACAGTTAGGTCCGGAGCGATCGGGACCGCAACCAGAATTGCTTCGGCGGGTTCGGGACCGGAGCGCTCGGGAAACTTGGACGCGGCCTCGTGAACGTCCGGACCGGGCGGCTGATCGGCCATCCCAATCGCGCCAAGACGCCGCGCAGCTCCGCGGCCAAGCCTGCGCCGGCTTCGCCGCCGCGCGCGCCGCGGCATCTTGCGCAATGGCGATTCCGGCGTTCGGCTGGCATAGTCCGCTGCCGACATCGAAATCGCTGGCCGGAGCCCCCGTGACCACCACGCTTTCCGACCCCGCCCCCATCGCGGTGCATCTGCACGCGGCGCGCCTCGCCTACCGGGGCGTCGTGCTGTTCGACGACCTCGACCTGGACCTGCCGGCCGGCCGGACCACCTGCCTGCTGGGGCCGTCGGGCGTCGGCAAGACGAGCCTGCTGCGCCTGGTCGCCGGGCTTACCCAAAGCGAGGAAAGCGGCGCGCCGCCGGGCAGCGCGGTCGACCAGGCCGGCCGGCCGGTGCGCGACCGGGTCGCCTACATGGCCCAGCAGGACCTGCTGCTGCCCTGGGCCGGCGTCTTGGCCAACGTCCTCTTGGGCGCGCGCCTGCGCGGCGAGCACCGCGACCCGGCGGTGGTTCGCCGGGCGCGCGAGCTGATCGGCCAGGTCGGGCTGGCGGGGCGCGAGGACGAGCTGCCCGCCCGCCTGTCCGGCGGCATGCGCCAGCGCGTGGCGCTCGCCCGCACGCTCGCCGAGGACCGGCCGATCGTGCTGATGGACGAGCCGTTCTCGGCGCTCGACGCCATCACCCGCTTCGCCCTGCAGGAGCTGGCCGCGCGCCTGCTCGCCGGGCGCACCGTGCTGCTGGTGACCCACGATCCGCTGGAGGCGCTGCGCCTCGGCCACCGGATCGCGGTCATGGCCGGCGCGCCGGCGCGCCTGGAGACGGCGCTCGATGCCGACAGCCGCGAGGAGGCCCTGGCCGCCCTGGCGCCGCCGCGCGACCCCGGCGATCCCGAGGTGCTCGCCCGCCAGGCCGACCTCCTGAAGCGCCTCGCGCGCGCCCGCGACGCCGCGCCGGAGCCGGCATGAGCCTGGTGCGCGGCCTCGTGGTGTTCGCCGGGCTGGTCGTCGCCTGGCAGGCTCTTGTCTGGCTGACCGGCGTCGCGCCCTACATCCTGCCCGGCCCGCTCGCCGTCGCCCGGGCGCTCACCGAGCGTTGGTCCCTGATCGCCGAGAACGCCGGC
>JAWWCG010000036.1:0-13076 GCA_033720555.1 Kiloniellales bacterium
CGGTCTCCTTCTGCAGAGCCGGGACGCCGGCATCCTGAGCGCCCAGGACCTCAAGGTCGTCACCAAACGCGCCCCGGACGACGCGGAGGTCCGCGACCTCCTGTTCGCCTTCCGGGTGGCGAAGCACGTCAAGTCCAACGCCATCGTCTACGCCCGCGACGGCGCCACCGTCGGCATCGGCGCCGGCCAGATGAGCCGGGTCGATTCCTCGCGCATCGCCGCGTGGAAGGCCGAGGCGGCCGGTGCCGCCACGGCTGGATCTGTCGCCGCCTCCGACGCCTTCTTCCCCTTCGCCGACGGCCTTCAGGCCGCGGTCGAGGCCGGCGCGACGGCGGTGATCCAGCCGGGCGGCTCGCTGCGCGACGAGGAGGTGATCGCCGCCGCCGACGCGGCCGGGCTCGCCATGGTCTTCACCGGCCAGCGTCACTTTCGCCACTGACCGGGGCGCCACCGACCGGGGCGCCACTGACCGGGGCGCTACCGGTCGGGGCGCCGCTATCCCCGGCGTCATCAACCGCGGCGCCGCCCGGCGGCGAGCGCACCGGCAGCAGCAGCAAGAGGCCGACCACGAAGAACGCCACGATCGTCGCCATGCCGGCGCGCTGGCTGTCGGCCCACAAGGTGACCCAGCCGACCAGGGCCGGGCCGACGAAGGCGGTCGCCTTGCCCGAGAGCGCGTAGAGCCCAAACATCTCGGTGCGGATCTCGGCCGGCGCCAGGCGCGCCATGAACGAGCGGCTGGCGGCTTGGGCCGGTCCGATCAGGCTGCCGATCCCGCAGCCGAGCACGTAGAACGTCAGCTTGTCCTCGATCAGCAGGATCGCCGTGCCGAAGGCGGTCAGGCCGAGCAGGGCGATGATCACCGTGCGCTTCGGACCGATCCAGTCGTCGATCCAGGCAAAGGCGGCGGCGCCCAGGCCGGCGGCGACGTTCAGGATGATGCCGAAGACCAGGATCTCGTCGAACGTCATGCCGAAGGTGCCGGCGGCGTAGATGCCGCCGAACGCGAAGAGGGTGTTGAGGCCGTCGGTGTAGATCATGCGCGCGATCAGGAAATGGGCCGCGTTGCGGTGTCGCCGGAGGTTCCTCAGGGTGTCGGCGAGGGTGGCGAGGCCCCGGGTCACGGCCTCGCGGTGGGACAGGCCGCTCGACGGCTTGTCCGGCGTCCAGAGGAAGAGGGGAACTGCGAACAGCGCGAACCAGAGGGCGACCAGCGGGCCGGTGATGCGCACGTCCTCGGCGGTCGCCTTGTCGAGCCCGAACAAGGGGTGCTGAGGCTGCACGAAGAGCAGCAGGGCGAGGGTGAGGCAGGCCAGGCCGCCGGCGTAGCCCATGCCCCAGGCCCAGCCGGACAGCCGGCCGAGGTGCGAGCGCGGCGCGATCTCCGGCAGCATGGCGTTGTAGAACACCTGGCCGGCTTCGAAGCTGGCGTTGCCGATCGCCACCAGGACCAGGGGGATCCAGAGAAACGCCATGTGCGGCGTCACGTACCAGAGCAGGGCGCTCGAGGCGATGCAGACGACGGAGGTGACGAGCAGCCACGGCTTGCGCCGGCCGCCCTGATCGGCGACGGCGCCGAACACCGGGCTCAGAACCGCGACGAAGAGGGCGGAGAGGCTGATGGCGGTGCCCCACGCGGCGGTGCCCTCCTCCGGCGAGGCGGCGACGGCCCGGGTGAAGTAGGCGGCGAAGACGAAGGTGACGATCAGGGTGGGGTAGGCGGAATTGGCCCAGTCGAACAGGCACCAGGAGACGACGGCGCGCCGGCGGCGCCAGAGCCCGCCGGCGCCGCCGGCCGCGTCCACGGACTGCTGTTGCGCCATCTCCGCCCCCTCGCCGAGCCTCCTCGGCTAGCAGCTTTCCGTGACCGCGACAAGCGATGTAGGCTCCCTCGGCGCGGCGGCCGACGCGACCCGGACCGGCGCATCGACGCGAAATATCGACGTAAGACTAAGACGCAGCACAACGACGCAAGCCAAAGAGGAGCCAGCCATGCTGATCGTAACAAGCGACCAAATCGAAGGCCGACGGATTGCCGAGTACCTGGGAATCGTCAGCGGCGACGCGGTCGTCGGCGCCAACATGTTCCGCGATCTCTTCGCCCGCGTGCGCGACGTGGTGGGCGGGCGCGCCGGCGGCTACGAGAAGGCCTTGCGCGGCGCCAAGGAGGCCGCCTTGGAGGACATCGCCGAGGAAGCCGCGGAGCGCGGCGCCAACGCCATCGTCGGGGTCGACTTGGACTACGAGAGCATCGGCGATTCGATGCTCATGGTCAGCGTCAACGGCACCGCGGTCCGCCTCGAATAGCCACCACCGCTCTAGAGAGTTTTCCGTTCTCACGGAACCGGCCCACGCCCCCGCCCGGCCACCCCCGACCACCCCTAGCATACGATGGCATGGGTGGCCGGGCGGGGGGTGCGGGTCTGTGCGATTCCACGTGAGTGGAAACTGCGCTAGCTCGCCACCAGCGACTTGAGCTGACGGTTCGCCACGGCCAGCATCGCGAGGTCGGGGTTGCCCGAGGCCCGCAGTTCCGCGATCAACTGCTCGGCGCGGGCGATCAGCGGCCGGCGCGCCTGCGCCCAGTCGTCGACCATCTCGGGCGAGGGGCCGTTCTCGGTGGTGCTGAGGACCCGCGTGGTCAGCTCGCCCTGGTGGCCGAACAGGTCGTCGATGATCGCGGTCACCGCCAGCTTGTCCCACGCCGTGTCGGTCGGCAGGTGGCCCGCCGCCCGGCGCAGCCAGTCGAAGCCGAAGCGCGCGCCGATGGTGAAATAGGCCTCGCCCGCCTGCTCGACCGGGATCTTGGCGCTCTCGGCGATGCGCACGATGTCGCAGGCCGGCGACAGGATGCCCAGGCTGGCGACGCGCATGGCGAGGGCCTCGGGCACGCCCTGGTCGACATAGCCGCTGGCCCGTTCGGCCAGCAGCGCGTTGTCGGCCTGCGAGACCATGGTCCCGAGGTTTTCGACGATCACGCGCACGCCGTCGCCGTACTCGGCAATCGCGCGCTCGATGTTGAGCGGCAGGCCTGCCTCGCGCAGCAGCCAGACGGTGGCGCGCTCGACCAGGCGGCCGCATTCGGCGAGCATGATGGCCTGAAGCGACGCCGGCACCTTGTTGTCGAGCTCCTCGATCTCGCGCCACAGCTCGCGAATGCCGAAGATCTCGCGGCTGACCACGTAGCCGCGGGCGATGTCGCCCGACGGCAGGCCGGTCTTTTCCTTGACCTCGTGGACGAAGGTGATGCCGACGCGATTGACGATGCTGTTGGTGACGATGGTCGCGATGATCTCCCGGCGCAGCCGGTGGCGGGCGATCTCCTTCTTGTAGGCCTTGCGCAAGGCGGTCGGGAAATAATCGACCAGCAGGGCCTCCATGAAGCGGTCGTCCGGCAGGTCGGAGGCCAGCAGCTCGTCGTAGAGCTGGATCTTGGAGTAGGACAGCAGGACCGCCAGTTCCGGCCGGGCCAGGCCCTCGCCCCGGTTGGTGCGCTCGATCAGCACCTCGTCGTCCGGCAGGTACTCGATCGCCCGGTTGAGCCGGCCTTCCTTCTCCAGCGAGCGCATGTAGCGCGCCAGGCGGTCCAGCAGATGAGCGCCGAACTGGTGGGTGACGGTGATGGCTTGGGACTGCAGGTAGTTGTCCCTGAGCACGAGCTCGGCGACCTCGTCGGTCATCTTCACCAGCAGCTTGTCGCGCTGCTTGCGGGTCATGTCGCCGGCCTGCTCGACGTCGCCGAGCAGGATCTTGATGTTGACCTCGTGGTCGGAACAGTCGACGCCCGCCGAGTTGTCGATCGAATCCGTGTTGCAATGGCCGCCGGTCATGTCGAACTCGATGCGCCCTCGCTGGGTCATGCCGAGGTTCGCGCCTTCGCCGATCACCTTGGCGGCGACTTGGTTCCCGTCGACCCGCACGCCGTCGTTGGCGCGGTCGCCCGCGTCGGCGTGCGTTTCGAAGCTCGCCTTGATGTAGGTGCCGATGCCGCCGAACCACAGCAGCTCGACCGGGGCCCTCAGCATGGCGGAGACGAGCTCGTTCGGCGTGACCCGCTCCTCGCTCAAGGCGAACAGGGCCTGCATCTCCGGCGTCAGCTTGATCGACTTGGCGCGGCGCTCGAAGACGCCGCCGCCCTTCGAGATCAGCTCAGCCTTGTAGTCGCTCCAGGCCGAGCGCGGCAGATCGAACAGGCGCTTGCGTTCCTCCCAGCTCGCCGCCGGGTCGGGGTCGGGATCGACGAAGATGTGCATGTGATTGAAGGCGCCGACCAGCTTGATGTGCTTCGAGAGCAGCATGCCGTTGCCGAACACGTCGCCCGACATGTCGCCGCAGCCGATGCAGGTGAAGTCGTCGCTCTGAATGTCCTTGCCGCGCTCGCGGAAATGGCGCTTGACCGACTCCCAGGCGCCCTTAGCGGTGATGCCCATCTTCTTGTGGTCGTAGCCGGCCGAGCCGCCCGACGCGAAGGCGTCGTCGAGCCAGAAGCCGTAATCCTGGGAGACACCGTTGGCGATGTCCGAGAAGGTCGCCGTGCCCTTGTCCGCGGCGACCACCAGATAGGGGTCGTCCTCGTCGTGGCGCACCACGTCGGGCGGCGGCACCACGTCGCCGGCCTTGAGGTTGTCCGTCAGGTCGAGGAGTCCGCTGATGAAGGTGCGGTAGCAGGCGATGCCTTCCTCCAACACCGCCTCCCGGCCCGCCTCCGGGCCCGGCGGCCGCTTGACCACGAAGCCGCCCTTCGAGCCGACCGGCACGATGACCGCGTTCTTCACCTGCTGGGCCTTCACCAGACCGAGGATCTCGGTGCGGAAATCCTCGCGCCGATCCGACCACCTGAGGCCGCCGCGCGCGACCTTGCCGAAGCGCAGGTGCACGCCCTCGACCCGCGGGCTGTAGACGAAGATCTCGCGGAACGGGCGCGGCAGCGGCAGCTCGTCGATGTTGCGGGCGTCGAGCTTGAAGGAGACGTAGCTCTTGGGCTCGCCGTCCTCGGCGCTCTGATAGAAATTGGTCCTCAGCGTCGTCAGAATCACGTTGAGAAAGCGGCGGATGATCCGATCTTCGTCGAGATTGCTGACCTGCTCGAGATAGGTTTCGATCTCGCCCAGCAAGCGCTTGGCCTCGACCTCGGCGCCCGCCGGCCCGTCGTGCTGGCCCGCCGGATCGAAGCGGGCTTCGAACAGCTTCACCAGGCACCGGGTGATTTCCGGATTTCCCTTGAGCGTCTCCTCCATGTAGGCCTGGCTGAAGGGGATGCGGGCCTGGCGCAGGTACTTGCAGTAGCCGCGCAGGACGATCACCTGTCGCGAGGTGAGGCCGGCGTGCACGACCAGCTTGTTGAAGCCGTCGTTTTCCATGTCGCCCTGCCAGACGCGGCGGAAGGCGTCGTGGAAGGTGTCCTTCACCGCGCCCAGCTCGATGGCGCTGCCGTCCTCGGTGAACATCTCGAAATCGTGGATCCAGACCGGCTCGTCCCGCCCGGCCGGCCAGATGTCGTAGGGCACCTCGCCGACCACCTTGAAGCCCATGTTTTCGAGCATCGGCAGGATGTCCGAGAGGTGGATCGGACTGCCCGCGCGATAGATCTTGAAGCGCACCTGGTGGTCGGCCGCCTCGATCGGGTGATAGAGGTTCATCGCCAGGGTGCCGCTCGCCAGGGCCTCTTCGATGCGGTCCAGGTCGAAGACCGCGGCGTGCTCGTTGAAGTTCTCCTCGTAGCTTGCCGGAAAGGCCTTGGCGTAGCGCCGCAGGTTGCGGATGCCGCGCTCCTCGCCCTGGGCGTCGATCAGGGCCTCTTCCAGCCGGTCCGTCCACGAGCGGGCGGCGTCGACCAGCAGTTCCTCGAGGGTTGAGATGTCGACGTCGGGCACCGCCCCGGGCGTCGTCGCGATGGTGATGTGCAGGCGCGCCAGCACCGCCTCGCTGAGCTGCGTGGTGAAGGAGGTGATCTCGCCGCCGTAGGCCTCGGACAGGATCTTCTGGAAGCGCATGCGCAGGTTGGAGTCGTAGCGGTCGCGCGGCGCGTAGACGAGACACGAGACGAAGCGCTCGAAGGGGTCGCGGCGGACGAAGAGGGCGACGCGCTGGCGCTCCTGCAAATGCAGGATTCCCATCGAGGTCTCGAACAGCTCGTCGGCGGAGATCTGGAACAGCTCGTCGCGCGGATAGGTCTCCAGAATGTGCATCAGGGCCTTGCCGTCGTGACTGCTGGCCGCGAAGCCGGCGCGCGCGACCATGGCGTCGACCTTGTGGCGCAGCAGCGGAATCTCGCGCGGGCTGCGGGAATAGGCGACCGAGGTGAACAGGCCGACGAACAGGTGCTCGCCGGCGGGGGCGCCCGACTTGTCGAAGATCTTCACCGCGATGGTGTCCAAATGGACCGGCCGGTGAACCGTCGACTTCCGGTTCGACTTGGTGATGCGGAGCAGTTGGGGCTGCTTCAGGAAATCGCGCACCACCGGGGGCTGCTTGCCCATGGTCCGCAGTCCGTCGAAGATCAGCACCTGCTCGTCGCGCAGGATGCCTAGCCCGCTGTCGGCCTGGACTTCGACGGCCGCCTTCGCGCCCTTGCCGGTGAAGCTGTAGGTGCGATAGCCGAGAAACGTGAAATGGTCGTCGACCAGCCATTTCAGGAAATCGACGCCTTCGCTGACCTCGTCCTCGGGCAGCGCCGGCGGGCTTTCTTTCAGGCCGTCGATGATCGCCTGGCAGCACTCGCGCATCGGTTGCCAGTCGCGCACCGCGAGGCGGACGTCGGCGAGCACGCGCTCCAAGCCCGCCCCCAGCTCCGCCATATGTTCGTTGGGCTGCTCGCTGATCAGCACGTGCATGATGGATTCCCGGGCCGCGCCCTTCGACCCGTCGCCTTCGCTGCGCAGGCTGGTGAGTTTGCCGGTGTCGTCGCGCTGCACGTCGGCGATCGGATGGATGACCAGGTGCACCTCGGCGTCGCGCTCGTTCAGCTCCGCGGTGACCGAATCCACCAGGAACGGCATGTCGTCGTTCACGATCTCGACCACCGTGTGGGAGGATTTCCAGCCGTGCTCCTCGAGACGTGGGTTGTAGACCCGGACCTTGGCGAGCCCGGGGTCGCGCTGCTGGATGAACCCGAACATGGAGAGGGCCGCGCCGTAGAGGTTGTCGGGAATCTCCGCGATCAGGTCGTCGGGCGGCACGTTCGCGTAGAAAATGCGCAGAAACCGCTCGACCACCTTGGCCCGCTTCGGCTCCAAGCGATCGTGAATGCGTTGCACGCATTTCTCGATCAAGTCGTTCTTCAATTGATCGGCGCCGCCAGTCATCGGAACCCCCCGGGAACGCTCTTTGGTGTGAAAGCTCTGAGATCGCCTAGGCTAGCGCAAAACAAAGACAAAGAGGAGACGATCTTGGCCCGGCGAGCGCGGTCCCGACCCTTGTGCCGGCCCTGGCGCCGGCCCTGGCGCCGATCCTGGCGCCGGCGTCGCCCCGCTGCCCCTGGGCGTCCCCCCGACGGCCTGGCGGCCTTGCGGTCTAGCGCGGTTTCGCCCGCCAGCCGGCGGCCCAGCGCTCCGCCTTCTCGATCGCCTTGCGGTCCAGCATGGAGGCCGCGTTCTCCCGGTTGTAGTAGGCCTTGTCGAAGAACTCGGCATTGGGCGCGTTGCGGGCGGCCAGCTCGAACCACTTGAAGGCCTCGAAAAAGCTCTGCCTCACGCCCTCGCCCCGGGCGTGCATCAGGCCGAGGTTGAGCTGGGCGTCGACGTCGCCCCGCTCGGCGGCGCGGCGATACCACAGGGCGGCCCTCGCGAAGTCCTGGGGCAGGCCTTCGCCGCGGTAATACATCAGGCCGAGCTGGTATTGCGCCCGGGAATCGCCGCCCTCGGCGAGGGGAATCCACTCGTCCAGGGCGGCGCCGTAGTCGAAGCGGTAGAACGCCGTCAGGCCGTCCTCGAAAGCGGCGCGCGCCGGCCCCGCCAGCGCGGTCAAAAGCAGAAGCAACAGCAGCCGTTTTGCCATGATCGCTCGCGCTAACCTTCCGTCGCGCCGCTCGGCCTCTGGAACCACAGCGGCGTGTCCGCGGGCTGGGCCTTGGCCGGCGGCGGCGGCTGCGGCGCGGCATAGAACACCGGCTCTTCTCGCTCCAGATCGGCGTTCATCGGCAGGCGCACGCGAACCTCGCCGCCGCTTTCCTGGGCTTCGCCCTGGGCGCCGTAAAGCTGGCGGGCCATGGCCTCGCTCCACGGCAAGACGAAGCTGCGCGGCTCGTCCTGCGCCGCGAAGCCGAGCCAGAGGTAGATCGCCTGGCCTTCGCGCAGGCGCGCCGCCAGCACCGTGGCCTCGTCGTCGGCGCCATGCGCCCAGTCGAGCTCGGCCGGCTTGGGGCGGCCGAGCAGCTCGGCAAGGCCGATATAGGCGATCGGCAGGAAGCAGGCGGCGGTCGCCAGGGCGGCCAGCTTGATCCATAGCCGGCGCGGCGCCCAGATCGCGATGTTGACCAGGACGGCCGCGAGCAGGCCGCTCGCCACGCCGAGGATCAGCAGCAGGTCCATGGGCTCAGCCGCTCCGCAGGGGCTTGGGCAGGTCGTGCACGCTCTCGCGCAGCAGCCGGCCCTGGTCGTCCAAGGTGAAGCGGAACGCGGTGCGCTCCTCGCCCTCGAACTCCAGCAGCAGCTTGGTCGCCAGCAGGCGGCGCGCCGACTCGTTGGTGTTCGCCTTGAGGCTCACCGCGACCGTCACCGGGACCGTGAGGTAGCCGCCGGTGTTGCGATAGAGGTGAACGTTGACCACGTATTCGCCCTCCGGCACGCCCCGGCTGTAGGAGATCTCGTAGTTCAGCTCGGTGGTGTCGCCGCGTTGGCCCAGGTCGTCGCGCAAAAGGTTGAAGAACGTGCCGCCCTTGTTGGAATAGCCGACCGGGGTGTCGCCCGGCGCCTGCACCCAGAGGTCGACGTCGGCGTCGAAGTCGTCGGGCCAGCGGATCTCGACGATGACGTTGCCCGGACTGCGGATCGCCGCCTCGGCTTCCTTCGGCGGATGCAGATGCGGCAGCAGCAGGAGCACCACCGCCACGAATCCCGCCAGGGCGAGGAAAATGACGTCGCGGAAGACGGTGTCGTGGCCGTTGTCGCCCTCCAGGGGGTCAAGACCCTGCATGCTCTTCCCCGAGCTCCACGAGAGCGGTGACGAGTTTCACGGTGCCGCCGGCCAGAAGATGATAGTTCACCATCAGCCAGACGTTGAGCACGGCGCCCACCAGGGTGGTGAAGAGCGCGGTCGACATGCCCTCGATCAGGGTCGAGACCATGGGCGCGACGGCGCTGAAATCCCCCGCGCTTTGCGGATCGACGCCCGAGAGCGCGATGATGAAGCCGATCACTGTGCCGATCAGGCCGAGCAGCACCAGGCTGTTGGCGACGTGGCGGACCACGGCGATGCGCTGGGTCAGCTTGAGGCGCAGCGCGGCGACCAGAATCGACCGGCTTTCGCCGTTCCGGCCGCGGGTCTTGGCGAGGAAATCGGCCGCCAGCGAGGGGACCAGGGGGTCGAAGGGCTTGGCGCGGTTGAGCTCGCGGCTGGTCTGGACGATCCGGTAGGCGCAGTGCGCCAGCCCGGCGAGGAACACCAGGGTGATGACCACCACCAGATGGGTCGAATCGGCGGCCAGGGCGAGGGTCACCCAGCCGTGCGTCTGGGCGAGGGCCAGCAGGGCGAAGCCGATCAGGTTGATCAGCGCGAAGCGCAGCAGCAGCAGGAAGCGGTAGCGGCGCGCACCCTGCAGGGGGGCACTGGACAGCATCCAGGCGACATGTTGAGCGCCCTCGCGCAGGCCGGCAGCGGCGCTCTCTGCCACGCTCTCACCCGCCGGGGCGGCCCCGGGCACCGTCTCCGGCGCCGGCGCCGACTCCGGTTCGGGGCGCAGCTTGACGGCCTGCGCCAGGGAAGCCGAATGAGCCATGTCATCTCTCCTCGCGCAACTCTCGTCGCGTGCTTCGCGTGCGCGCGACGCCCCCCGGATCGTCCCCCCGGATCGTCCCCGGATCGACCCACTGGATCGTCCCACCGGATGTTCCAATGGGCCGCGGACCCGAAAGCATAGGAATTTATGGTTAACAGCTTCTTACCGAGGGACGGTCGGCCCGGCGCTGCAACCGGCGATGGGGACGCCCGGCTACGGCGGCGCTCCGCGGGGAGGCCCGCCGCGACTTACCCGCCGCGACGTACCCGCCGCGACTTACCCGCCGCGACTTACCCAGTGTCGCGGCAGCGAAATTCCGCTAGCAAGCCGGGGCGTTCGGCCGGGCGGCGCGGCCTTCGGCCTTGCGCCCGGGGGTGAGCAAGGAGGAGCGCCGGCGCCATGGCCGCGACGAGCGATCTGCAGCGAAAACTGTCGGCCGGCCGTTTCGCGGTCACCGCCGAGGTCACGCCGCCGCTGTCCGGCGAGGCGGCGGGGCTGCTGGCCAAGGTGGCGCCCCTGAAGGGCCGCGTCGACGCGGTCAACGTCACCGATGCGGCCGGCGCGCGCGCCACCATGTCGAGCCTCGCCGCCGCCGCGATTCTGGCCGGCGCGGGCATCGAGCCGGTGCTGCAGGTCACCTGCCGCGACCGCAACCGCATCGCGCTCGCCTCGGATCTCTTGGGCGCCGCCGCCCAGGGGGTCGCGAACCTCTTGATCCTGCATGGCGACGACCCGGCCGTCGGCGACCAGCCGGACGCCAAGCCGGTCTACGATCTCGACTCGCGCGGCGTGATGTCCCTGGCGCGCCTGATGCGCGATCGGGCCATGCTGCCGTCCGAGCGGCGGATCGACGCGCCGCCACGGTTTTTCATCGGCGCCGCCGACACCCCGCACGATCCAAAAAAGGACTGGCAGCCCAAGGGCTTGGAGGCCAAGGCCGCGGCCGGCGCCGATTTCGTCCAGACCCAGTTCTGCTTCGACCTGGCTATCGCCGAGCGCTATTTCGCCCGCCTGCGCGACTTCGGCTTGACCGAACGCCTGTCGTTCCTGGTCGGCGTCGGCCCGATCGCGAGCGCCCGCTCGGCCCGCTGGATGCGCGACAACCTGTTCGGCGTCTCGGTGCCCGAGGCGGTCATCGAACGCCTCGAGGGCGCGGCCGACGCGGCCGCCGAGGGCCGGCGCCTCTGCCTCGAGTTGATCGAGGGCCTGCGCGGCGTGCCCGGCGTGGCGGGCGTTCACCTCATGGCGCCGCTGCAGAAGATCGAGGTCCTGGCCGAGATCGTCGAGGAGTCGGGCCTGCGCGGCGCGGCCGCCTGACCCCCCGCCAGGGGGCTTGCCGGAGAGCTGGGCTGGGGGTCAGGTTCTCTGGTAGTACATCTCGCCCATGGCCTCGAAGTGCTTGATCATGACGTCCTTGTGCTTGTCCCACCAGGCCGGGATCGAGCGGTACTCCTTGATCACCGCCTTGCCGTTCTCGATCACCACCACCGGCCAGTTGCCGACCAGGGCGTTGTCGATGCCGAACAGCTCCTTGCCCCACCACTTGGCCTCGCCGAAGGCGTGCAGGCCGGTGCCGCCGGCCTTCATGGCGGCCAGCACGTCCTGCGGCTCGAGCGAGCCCGCCGCCTCCGCCCCGGCGCGCCAGAGGTCCATGATCGAGGCGTACTCCCAGCTCACCGCCCCCCACTCGCCCGGCCAGCGCCGGGCGTATTCGGCGAAGAACTCGTTCGGGCGCTGGAAGTTGACGAAGTCCTGGTTGAGCGCGGGATCGTCGAAGTCCGGGAACTGGAAGATGAAGCCCTCCAGGAACTCCGCCGAGGTCTTGGCGATCATCTGGTCGTAGAAGTCCGCCGTGCAGGAGATCATCTGCCCCTCGAAGCCCTGCTGGAAGGCCTGCTCGGTCAAGGGGTGCACGAAGTCGGCGTAGGCGGTGTCCAGGCAGACGATGTCCGGGTTGTTGGCCAAGAGCGAGGTCATCACCGGCGCGAAGTCGGTGGTGGCGATGTCGAAGAACAAGGGCTCGGCCGCCAGCTCGATCCCGGCCGCCTCGAAGGCCGCCAGGTAGGTCGCCACCGACGGCCGGCCGAGCGCGTCGTCCTGGGCGCAGATCACCGCCGTCTTGAGCTCCGGGCGGGTCTCCGCCAGCCACTCCACCCCGGTCACGTTGTAGATCGGGTGCACCTCGCACGGCGCGATCAGGTTCGCGGTGTCCGGCGTCAGGTCGCTCGGCAAGAGCGTCGAGACCAGCATGCCCGTGCGGTTCGAGATCTCCACCACCGGCGGCATGGTGTCGCCGCCCAGCATCATGATGAACTTGACCTCGTCCTCGTGGATCAGCTTCTGCGCCCCGGTGCGCGCCTTGTCCGGCGCGTATTCGTTGTCGTAGGAGACGAACTCAACCTGGTAGCGCTCGCCGCCGACCTCGATGCCGCCGGCGCCGTTCACCCACTCCGCCCAGATCTCGCAGCCGTAGAGCCCCGGCAGCCCCCAGGCCGCCACCTCGCCGGTCAAGGGCGCCAGGAAGCCGATCTTCACCGTCTGCTCCGCCGCCAGCGCCCGGCCCGCGCCGACCCCTGATGCGACCCCGGCGGCGACACCCGCCGCCATGCCCGAGGCCGTGCCGCGCAGAAAGCCCCGCCGGCTCACGCCGCCCATACCTGAGCCCGTCCCTGGGCCCCGTTTCCTGCCGATCTCCATGTCGTCCTCCCTTGAGCGTTGCACCGTCCCTGTGGATTGGACTTCCCCGGCCGTCGGACGCCCGGGGTGTCGTTCGTCTTGCCGGTCGTGCCGGTCTTATCGGTCTTTCTTGCCGGTCTCGTCGTGCCTTGTCGTGCCTTGGCGCTCCCGCCTGCCGCGCTCTCCCGCGTCTCTTCCCCGGACGCCTCCGCGCCATGCCCGGCGCCGGCCCGCCGTTCGCCGCCCGAACAGGGGGGCGGCGGCCCTCGACCAATCGCAAACCAATTGCCGCGGATCCAGGAACTTTATTGGAGTTACAAACAGAAATCAAACACTCAAGACCCCGCCAAAGCCCAGCACAATCCTCGCCTAAACCCCGGCGAAGCTGCCCCGAAGTCCCCGCCGAAGTCCCCGCCGAAGTCCCATCAAAGCCCCCGCCGAAGCCCCGGTCAGACACCCCGGAACC
>JAWWCG010000037.1:0-12996 GCA_033720555.1 Kiloniellales bacterium
CTGAGGCAACCGGCGTCGGCCTTGGACAGGTCCAGGACCCCGTTGATGATGCCGAGCAGGTGTCGCGCGCTGTGGTGTATGTCGCTGGCGCAGCCGGCGTAGCGCTTCGTCCCCAAGGGCCCGAACATCTCCATTTCCATGATTTCCGCGAAGCCTATGATCGCGTTCAGCGGGGTGCGCAGCTCGTGGCTCATGGTGCTCAGGAACTCGCTCTTGGCCCGGTTGGCGGCCTCGACCTGGCTCAGGGCGATCCGCAGGCTCGCCTCGGCCCGCTTGCGCGCGCTGATGTCGCGCGCGAAGACGCAGGCCAGGTCCTCGCCGCCGCTGCTGACCCGGATCGCGGTCACGTCGACCGGAAAGACGTGCGCCGCCTTGGTGGAGAAGTGCAGCTCCAGGCCGATCGAGCCCTGCGCCTTGAGGGTGGCGAAGTCCTGCGGCCAATGGCCGGTGGGATAGAGCGGGGCGATACCGAAGATCGTCATCGTCATGAGATCGGCGCGGGCGTAGCCGAGGCAGCGGCACGCCGCGTCGTTGACGTAGCGGATGCTTCCGTCCGCGGCGAACCAGAACACCGCTATGCCGGCGCCGTCGATCGACAGTTGGGCCAGCTCCAAGGCCTGGGCCGCCTTGATGCGGCCGCAGATGGCGCGCTCCAGGAAGAAGACGGCGCTCAAGGCGAGCAGGCTGAGGAGCATCGCCGGCAAGGCGTCGGCCAGGCCCGGCGCCGCCGCCGCCCCGCGATCGAGGGCGAGCAGGCGCGCGAGCTGCGCGGTCAGCACCCAGGCGGCGGCGAAGAGGCACAAGGCGGCCAGAAAGCCGAACCGCCAGTCCCGGTAGCGCCACAGCAAGATGATCGCCCCGCCGACGGCAAAGAGACTGATCGCGCTCGCGAGAAAAAAGCTAATCATGATCGAACGGGTCTGTGGGTCCAAGCAAGGCCGGCGCGGGCCGAAGGCCTGGCCGCCCCAGGATCGGCGATCGGCGGCGGCGCCCCATGACCCGGACGCGAAATATGGATGGCAAAGAATTAAGATTGATTTGAGACGGAGGGGCCATGCGGCGCCCACCGCAACGCCCACCGCAACGCCCACCGCGACGCGCCCCGCCCGAAGCGACCGGAGTGACCGGACTCGCCGGCGGCGCCGGCGCCAGGACCGCCCGGCGTCGGCGACCCGCAAGGCGCCGCGGCGGCGTCGGGTGTTAGGTCCGCCTGACCGGGCTTACCGGGCCGGGGTCACCGGATCGCGCTCACTGGATCGGCCTTACCGGATCGGCCTCACTGGCCCATGCCCTCGATGTCCAGCTCGTCGTAGACCTCGTCCACCATCCAGTCCCGGATCAGCTCGGGGACGTCGGCTTCGCTGAAGTCGCTTTGCGCCTCGGCGTCGTGTATGAAGCGCGCGAGATCGGCCAGCTCCTGGCCGCTCAGGTCGATCTGATAGCCGAGCTCCATTTCCTGCAGGACGATCATGGTGGGGGCGCCGCGCCACATGCGCGCCGCGAACTCGTAGACGTCGAGCCGCGGCTGCGCCGGATCGGCGTCCAAGGCCGGGCCGGCCGCGCCGCCGACGCCGTTGATGGCGTGGCAGACCACGCAGCCCTTGCCGGTGAACAGGGCCTTGCCGCGCTCGGAATCGCCGAAGGCCACGACATAGCCCGGAGCGCTCGCCGCCGAGGCCCCCTCCTGCGCCGCCAGCGGTTTCGCCGCGGCCAGCCCCAGGCCCGCCACCAGCGATAGGCCGGCAACCATCAGGCCCGCCCGCGCGGCGGCACCCGGGCGGGATAAAGATTTCATGCCAAATCTCATCGCGACTACTCCATCTCGGTCGGCTGGAACGGGCGTGGATACGGCCCCGCCGGGGCGGGCGCCCGGCGACCCTTTCGTGTTGCGGTCGAGACCGGATACCCGATTCGCGTCGGCGCCGACTTGACCCAGATCAAAGGCGCCCCCTCTCCCATCGCCGGCGACGCCCCCGGACGGACCCTCGGGTGGCCTCTCCAGCGGCCTCTCGGGCGGCGGCGGGCCGGCGATTGGCAAAGCGATCGGTGCGGCGCCTGAGCCGCATCATAGTTGTGGACTTCGACCGGGCAAATGGATCAGATTCTTCTTTTGCGCGGTGTTTGGGGGAGCGCACTTGCTATGGCGCGACAGGCGGTCAAGGTCACCAATTTCGGTTTCGAGCCCGGACAGAGAATCGGCGACAAATACCACGTCGAGGCGTTTCTCGGCGGCGGGCTGCAGGGCGAGGTCTACCGCGTCACCGAGCTCCAGACCCGCGTGCGCCGCGCGGCGAAGTTGTTCTATCCCCAGCAGAATCAAGGCGGTAGGACGGCGCGGAACTACGCCCAGAGGCTCGATCGGCTGCGCGACTGCCCGATCGTGATCCAATATCACCATGCCGAGACGGTCCGGCTCGGCGGGATCGACGTGACCTGCCTCTTGAGCGAGTACGTGAACGGCATGCTGCTGTCCGATTTCATCGCCAAGCATCCGGGCGCCCGCCTGCCCGCCTTCAAGGCGCTGCACGTCCTCTATCCGCTGGTCTGCGGCCTCGAGCAGATCCACAGGCACGGCGAATACCACGGCGACATCCACGCCTGGAACATCCTGATCCGCCCGCGCGGCGTCTTCTTCGACCTCAAGCTGATCGACTTCTACAACTACGGACGATCCACCGCCCAGCACCGGCGCGACGACATCATCGACGTGGTCCGTCTGCTCTACGCCATGGTCGGCGACCGTCGGCGCTACCGCCGCCAGCCGCCGGCGATCAAGGCAATCTGCCGCGGCATGCAACGCGGCCTGATCCTCGAATCCTTCCCAACGGCGAGCCATCTCCGGCGCCATCTGGAGACCTTCCCCGAGCTCTGCGTGGTGTGAGCCCGTCGGCCGGGTCGACGGCTCGCCGCCGGCCGGATTTTCGGCTATGGTCACGCCCGGACGGTCGGCTCGACGGGGAATTAATTCGGCGGGAAGTTCGGCGGGAAGTTCGGCTGGGAATTCGGCGGGGAATTCGGCGGGGAATTCGGCTGGGAATTCGACGGGGATCGGGACATGACGGCAACGCACGACACGGGACCGGTCAGCGCTTCCAGCGCGACCCTGAAGGACCTGGCGCCGGACGTGTTCCGCCAGCGCCTGCTGGTGGAAGGCTTCTTCGGCGGCGAGATGAGCGCGGAGCGGGTGCGCGCCTGTCTGCTCGGCCTGGCCGAGGCTCTCGACCTGCGCACCTATGGCGAGCCGGTGGTGTTCGAGCCGGCGAGCGGCATGGGAAAGGACGAGAATGCCGGCTTCGACGCCTTCGTGCCGCTGATCGATAGCGGCATCTCCGCCTATTTCTGGACCGGGCCGCGGTTTTTCTCGCTCCTGCTCTACACCTGCAAAGGCTTCGACCAAGAGGCGGCCGTCACCTGGTCGCGCGAGCTGCTCGACGCCCGCGGCGAGCTCGTCGCCCATGGATTCTGATTGCCGTGCGTTCTGATTGCCGTCCGGCGGCGCGCGAGCGCACGAAAAGGTGAGTAAAACCGCGCCCGCCGGCGCTTCTCAAGCGGCCGGCCTGCCCCTATAAACATGGCTTTGCTAGTCCGGTCTTTGGCTGTCCTGAGGGGGCAATCAACACTCGGAGGCGAACCATGGAGTTTGCTGTCGGAGGGGCGATTGTGGTCGTTTACGTCATTGGGCTTTTGGTCTTGAAGCGCGTCAGGCGCTAGTTCGCCGGCGCCTCACGGGAATAAAAGAAACCGCCCCCAAGTCCAGCGGGGGCGGTTTCTTTTGCCGGCTCCGGGACCTTGAGCGGTTGCGAATCCCGCCTTATCGGTTAAACCTTGACCGGCGCCAGCGATGGCACGAGAGGGCGACCACGACATGTCCGAACGCAAGACGCTCAATACCATGGTCACGTGCGACGACCCGAACTACCGCTCGGCCATCGGCGCCGTCCTCGAGCTCCTGCCGGAGATCCGCGTGATCGCCCGGCGGCCGGAAGGCATCGAGGGGGTCGACCACGTGAAGCAGTCGAACCCGGACCTGGTCATCCTGGGGGTGGCGCCGGACGAGGACTGGGACCGGCACATCGGGATGTATCAGGACGCCTTCGACGGCCCGATCGTGGGCTTCGCCTTCGACGACGCGCAGCGCGAGGCCTACCAGCGCTGCGGCGTCGAGGAGGTCGTGGACGGCAACGATTGCTCGGACGACCTGAGGGCCGCGATCCATCGCGCCGCTGCCGCGCACGGCCTGAAACCCCAGCCGGCTGCCGCGGGATAGCCGCGCACTTCCGCCGGCGGCGGCCGGCGGCCGCCGGCAGCGCCGCCATGGCGAGAAACCACCCGCAAGCGACCGCGAGCCCCGCCCGCCAAAGATAAGGCGTAGCCTTAAATCCACATGATAACATTCTGATTTTATAGGCAGGAACGGCCGGTGAAGCGCCCTGCCTGGCGCGCGCGCCGAAGATGGAGCGCGCGCATTAGAATCGGGTTGCGCGGGGCATCGGGCTCGGAAAGGCCCGGAGAAAGGCCTCATACCACCTCGCCCGGCTTCTCCGTGAGGGAACTCTTGCATCGCTGGCTTGTTCATCTCATAGCCAGCGCGCCTCCTTGATAGCGAGGTCCAGGCTATCGAAGGAGGCACCTATGAAACTCGCGACCACAATGAGATCTCTCGGTTTGGCAGTCCTGCTGGCCGTCACGGCCATCGGTGCGGCCGCCGTCGCAACGGCCAACGCCCAGGACGCCGTCAGCGACGCCAAGATTCACGCCTTCCTCACCGCCGCCATGTCGGTTAACGAGGTCATCGAGGAATGGGATCCGCGCATCAAGGGCGCGGAGAGCCAGGAGGCCGCGGACGACCTGATCGCGCAAGCGAACGCCGAAGCGGTCGCCGCGATCGAGGCGACCGACGGCATCTCCCCCAATGAGTACAGCGAGATCGCCCAAGCCGCCCAGAGCGACCCGGCGCTCTCGGCGCGGATCGAGGAAATCTACCAGCAGAGTTTCAGCCAGTAGCGCTTCGCCCGCCCTGTTCGCGCCGGGATTTGGCCGTTCTTTCGTCGCATCGTCCCTGCATCGTCCTCGTATCGCCCGTGCATCGCCCGTGCATCGCCCGTGCATCGGCCGGCGCAGGGTTCCCCTGCCGACTGTGATCCGATTTGGCTCATGTCGCGTAATCGAGGCACGGCTCATATAGTCGTCAGTCACGCTGAATCGCCCGGCCGCTTGATCCTATAATGCGGCCCGGCATTATGATCGATAGAGACCTCTGCCGCTCTGCCACGGCGGCGGAGGTCTCTGCATTCGTTAGGTCGACGCTCAAGTGGCGCGAGACCAGAACATCGGCCCGCACAGATTCCGCAGAGATCGCCATCATCGAGAGGACCGGCTTCATGAGAAACTCGACGTTCCTGGCGGTCGTCCTGGCAGCGACGTGGGCGGCGCCCGCCGCGGCCGACTGGACCGAAGCCCGCTGCGACATCTATCCGGCCGGATCGGACCACACGGACAAGATGGTCGCCTGCACCTTCGCCCAGCGCCAGGGATACGTGACCATCACCCGCGAGGACGGCGTCGCGCACGAGCTCGAGCCGGTGGGTGACGCGCCGGGCGACTTCCGCGACCAGCACGGCCGAACGGTCTACCGGCAGAGCGGTCTGGGAGACCAGGGCCTGATCTTCCGCTTTCCCGATGAAAGCGTGTACGTCTACTGGAACACGGCGGCCCTTGAGCCCGCCGACGAGACCAATCCGACCTGGCCGTTCACGACGGAAGACTACGACGCCACCACCCTCCTGCGCTGCCGTGGCGCGGACGAGGCGGAGTTCGGCAACTGCCCCGCCGGGATCCTGCGCATGGAGGACAAGCAAGCCTCCCTAGTGGTGCAGAGCCGGAACGGCGAGCAGTTCACCATCAATTTCATGAAAGACTACATCAACGCCACCAACCGAGAGGTGGAGGCCAGGCTCGAGGGCGATACCTGGATCGTCACGATCGATGGCAGCGAGGTCTACGAGGTGCCCCTGGCCGCGATCGAGGGAGGTTGATGTGAGCTTCCGTAGTCTCGTCGGCTTCCTGGTGCTGGCACTTGGCCTTCCTTGCGCCTTGACGGCGAACGCCTCGGAGCTCGCCGACACCTCGTGGCGTCTGGTCAAGATCATGTCGATGGACGACAGCGTCTACGAGCCCGACGATCGCTCGAAGTACACGCTGGACCTGCGCGCCGACGGGAGGGCCGCCCTGCAAGCCGACTGCAACCGGGGCATGGGCTCGTGGACCTCCGAATCCGCCAGTCACCTGACGTTTGGGCCAATCGCGGCGACCAGGGCGCTGTGCCCGCCGGGGTCGTTGTCCGACAAGTACCTGGCCCAGTTCGAGTGGGTGCGCAGTTACGTGATGCAGGACGGCCATCTGTTCCTCGCCACCATGGCGGACGGCGCGATCATCGAGTTCGAGCCCGCCGGCGCCGAGCCTCTGGCCGCCACGGTACTGGGCGAGGAGCTGCGCACCGCCGACGCCGCGGAGATGGAGACCGTCATCTTGACGCGCCTGTTCGGCCAGTTCGCCGCGGAACGGGGCATCGCGGCCGAGCCCTGGGAAATCGACGCCTTTCTCGAGGAGATGGAACGCGGCATGGCAGCGCAGGGTCTGACGGCGGACGACGACCTGACGCCCGAAGAGGTCGGCGAAGTCGAGGCCCTGCGCCGCGACATGGCGCGCACGATGATTCGCCAATGGAAGATCAACAAGGCGCTTTACGACCGATATGGCGGGCGCATCATCTACCAGCAGCTTGGCCCCGAGCCGCTCGACGCCTACCGACTGTTCCTCGAGGAACGCCAGCGCGAGGGCGCTTTCACCATCCATGACCAAGCTCTGGCGAAGCGGTTCTGGCGTTACTTCACCGATGAGTCGATCCACGATTTCATGGAACCCGGCGGCGCCGACGAGGCGCGCGCCTTCGCCGTTCCGCCCTGGCGCAGCCGCCCCGAGAATTGACCCTCGGCCCTTCCTTAGGCCCTAGGCGACCCCGCGCAATGACCGCGCCAGAATGCCCCGCCGGCTATGCCGGTGGGCCTTCTTGAAACTGGACCACGCCGTCCGGCATCACTTCCCACGCCGCCTTGGACCCCACGAAAATGTGCATGCCGATCGTCACCTCCGGATCTCCGTCCACGCAGCCTAGGGTGACGCCGTGCACCTCGCCGCGATAGGTGCCGCACAAGGTCGAGCCGCATCGACGGCAGAACTGGAGCCCGAAGCCCCCACCGGTCTCGTAGGTCGTCAGCAGATCGGCGCCGGACAGCCATGCGAACGTCTCGGGCGCGACCTCCGCGTAAGCCGAAGCTTGCGCGCTGAAGGTCTTGCGGCAACGCGAGCAGTGACAGGATCGCGCCTCTCGCAGCTTTCCTTCGATCTTGTAGGTTACCTTGCCGCAGACGCAGCCGCCGGTAATGGCCATTCTTCGATTCTCCCGTTTGTCGCCGATGCCGCCCGCCGCCCCCGCCTGTCCCCAGGGGCCGTGGATCGGCAATCTGGACGAGCGTCCAACGGCCGACAAGCCGCTTCGCAGGCCGGCGGCCGCGATGTGGCTCCCTCGAAGGGCCCTGGCTAAAGCGTAGTGATCCACTCGCTCCTCTCTGTCGTAGCCCCCTTGTCGACTGGCATTCGCGTCGCGGCGCTTGGATCGCTGCTAGGACGGGCGAGTCGCCCTGACCGACAAGGCTTTAGATTTATTTTTCAATAGGTTAACTAGGGAGTTCAAATGGCGAATCGGGGATTTCGCGAGATTGCACTTGGTGCCGCGGCGGCCATCGCCGGATTCCTGGCAACGCCGGCGCTCGCCCAGGAGACCCCTCCCAACATTCTCGTCATCTGGGGCGACGACATCGGCTATTGGAACGTCAGCTACAACAGCCGCGGCATGATGGGCTACGAGACGCCCAACATCGACCGCATCGCCAACGAAGGCGCGATCTTCACCGACTACTACGGGGAGCAGTCTTGCACCGCCGGCCGCGCCGCCTTCATCACCGGCCAGTCCGGCATCCGCACGGGCCTCCTCAAGGTGGGCTTCCCCGGCGCCGAGGTCGGGCTCCAGCCGGAGGACCCGACCATCGCGGCGCTGCTCAAGAACCACGGCTACCGCACCGGGCAGTTCGGCAAGAACCATCTTGGCGACCGGAACGAGTACCTGCCCACGGTCCATGGCTTCGACGAGTTCTACGGCAATCTCTACCACCTCAACGCCGAGGAGGAGCCGGAGCACCCGTCCTATCCGGACGACCCGGCGTTCCGCGAGCGTTTTGGCCCGCGCGGCGTGCTGCGCTGCACGGCGAGCGAGACCGAGAGGGAGGTCGTCGACGATCGCTTCGGTCCCATGGGCAAGCAGACCTGCGAGGACACCGGGCCGCTCACCATCGAGCGCATGAAGTCGGTCGACCAGGAGTTCCTCGAGGCCTCGCTCGCCTTCATCGAGGAGGCCCATGCAGCGGGCGAGCCGTTCTTCGTCTGGCACAACGCGACGCGCATGCACTACTACACCCATATCGGCGACGACTACGCGGGCCGCTCCGGTCTGAACTTCTACGCCGACGGCATGCTCGAGCACGACGACGACGTGGGTGCCCTGCTCGACAAGCTCGAAGAGCTCGGCATCGCCGACAACACGATCGTGCTCTACTCGACGGACAACGGCCCCCACTACAACCAGTGGCCCGATGGCGGAATCACGCCATTCCGGGGAGAGAAGAACACCAACTGGGAGGGCGGCTTCCGCGTCCCGGCGGCGGTGCGCTGGCCGGGGGTCGTCGAGCCCGGCACGGTGCTCAACGGCCTCGTCTCGCACAACGACTGGCTGCCAACGCTGTTGGCGGCCGCCGGCGAACCCGACATCAAAGAGAAGCTCCTCGCGGGCCACGAGGCCGACGGACGCAGCTTCCGCGTCCATCTCGACGGCTTCGACATGAGCGAATACCTCGCCGGGCGCACCGAGGAGAGCCCGCGGAAGGCCTTCTTCTACTTCTCCGACGACGGCGAACTGCTCGGCCTCCGCTTCGACCGCTACAAGGCGGTATTCGCCGAGCAGCGCGCCCATGGCTTCGCGGTCTGGCGCGATCCCTTCGTGAAGCTGCGCGCACCCAAGATTTTCGACATGCGCATGGACCCCTTCGAGCGCGGCGACACGGACAGCAACAATTGGAACGAATGGTGGAGCCGACACGCTTGGGCGCTGGTCCCGATGCAGGCGTTCGTCGCCGAGAAGATCGCGACCCTCGCCGAGTTTCCGCCTCGCCAGAAACCGGCGGCCTTCAACCTCGACCAGGTCCTCCAGTCCATGCAAGACCCGAGCACACAGTGAGGGGGCGCGTTTAGGCTGGGCCGCTCGAAGCGAGCGCTTAGTTCGGCGATTGCCGCAGGCGCGATAGACCCCGCAACGTCTTGTCGGAATGAAGGGGCGAAAGCGAGCTCTTGCCTGCAGGTCACGACCATCGCGCTGCGGGCACCGTCGTCCTTTTGGTCGCTTGGTCGCGCTTTCGTGCCGGCTCCCTTAGCTCTTCGCGAGCGACCCGAGGCGCGCGGGCCATAGCGATGTTTCGGCTGCGAGAGAACATTGCGGAGAGGAGTAGAATGGCTAGGTTTCGCACGCGGTCGGCGCCTTGGGTTGAGACCTGCGTCCGCGCGAGCGCCGCGGTCCTCTTCCTCGGCCTGCTGCTCGCTGGCTGCGCGAGCCCGCCGAAAGACTATCCGCGGACAAGCTCGACGGCGTTCCCGGACTATCAGCAAACGTCTTTGGGGCGGTTCCTGGAGGAACCGGCATCGCAGCACCCCGATCGATCGGGCTTTACGATCATTCGCCACGGACGACCCGCCTTCGTCAGCCGCATCGCGCTTGCCGATCTCGCGGAGAAGAGCCTGGATCTCCAATACTATCTCTGGGAGGCCGACGCCACCGGCTGGATTTTCGCCGAGCGCATGGTCCGCGCCGCCGATCGAGGAGTGCGGGTACGGATTCTCGTCGACGATATCGGCCTGGAAGGGCGCGACGCCGCGATAGCCGCGGTGGACGCCCATCCGAATATCGAGATCCGCGTCTTCAATCCTTTCGTCAATCGAGAGGCCCGCGTCTTCGATTTCCTGACCGATATCGATCGGGTCAATCACCGGATGCATAACAAGCTGATCGTGGCGGACAACGCAGTGGCCATCGTCGGCGGGCGCAACATCGGCAACCACTATTACGATGTCGCGACGGATGCAAACTTTCGCGACCTCGACATCGCGGCCGCGGGTCCCGTCGTCCGGGAGATCTCCACGGTGTTCGATTACTTTTGGAACGGCGACTGGGCGGTGCCGATCGGCGCGCTCGTGGACCGGCCTTTTACGACCACCAACCTGAAAGCGACGGTCGCCGATCTTCGAGACCGCATCGCCGGCGAGGATTACCCCTATCCCCTCGAGCAGAAGGTTTCCGACCTCAAATCGGAGCTGGCCGCGATACGCGACGACTTGATCTGGGCTCCCGGTCACATCGTCTGGGACGACCCGGCCGCAATCGAGGAGGGTCTCGCCCACGGCTCCTTGGACAGGGCCTTCTATAGCAAGGTCGCCACCCTGCAAGACGAGCTGCTCATCGAAGCGGCCTACTTCGTTCCGCGAGAGCGAGGCGTGGAGGGGATCAAGCAGCTCACTGAAAGAGGCGTCAGGGTGCGGGTGCTGACCAACTCCCTCGCCTCCAACGACGTGGTCGCCGCACACGCCGGTCACGCGAAATACCGCGAAGACGTGATCGAAAGCGGCGCGGAGGTCTACGAGATTCGACCGGACGCGGGCGTCGCCGGCAAATCGATCGTCTCCTTCAAATCGAAGGCGGCCCTGCATACCAAGGCGCTCGTTTTCGACCGTCAGTCCGTTTTCATCGGCAGCTTCAATCTCGATCCGCGCTCGGCCAACATCAACACGGAGGCGGGCCTCTATGTCGAGAGCCCGGAGTTGGCGGCGGAGGTCGTCGCCTACATGGATGAGGGAGTGCGACCCGAGAACAGCTACCGGGTGCTGCTGAACGACGAGGGCGACCTCGTTTGGGTCACCGAGGTCGACGGGCAAGAGGTCCGTTATCGGAAGGAACCCGAGACGACGTTTGGACAACGCTTCTTATCGGATCTGATCATGAGCCTGCCGGTTCATCATCAGCTCTGAACGCGCGACGTGACCAATCGGCTTGCCCGGCGCCTCGTCGCGGCGCATCGAGAGCATTTTCCCCTCACGTGGAATCGCACCAGCCCGCACCCCCGCCCGGCCACCCATGCCATCGTATGCTAGGGGTGGCCGGGGAGTGGCCGGGCGGGGGTGCAGGCCGGTTCCGTGAGAACGGAAAACTCTCTAGAGCAGTTCCCGAACGCTGCGCGATCCTTTCCCTCAAGCGCCTGGCCGGAGCGCCTTGATGACGGCAGCCGTTTCCTGGGCACCGTATCCGGCCGCCTGGGCGCGTCTCACCCAGGCGCACAGCAGGTCGGGGAGCTCGCTGTTGATGCCGGCATCCTTGGCTTGGTCCCGCAGTCGCGTCACCACCCCGCCCGCGACGTCGACCGTCGCGCCCCCCTTGCTCACGCTGTCGAAGGTTTCGTCGGCGATCGCCTGGGTCAGCGGCACGGCCCGGTCGTTCGCCGGCAAGAGGCGGGTGAATTCCGCCACCGCGACGCCCTCCGCCTCGCAGACGAGCGCGCCGTGGATCGACCCGAACACGATCCCCATCAAACGCGATAGAAAAGCCAAATCGAGCGTCGACGGCGCCCGAATGTTGGCACCGAGATACCGCAGGTCGCCGACCAGAGCCTCGAGGTCGCTCCGGCAGTCCTGGAACACCGGCTCGCGCCCGGCGACGAGAACGAGACCGTCGGGCGTTCCGATGTTCCCGGGATAGCAAAGGATGGCGCCATCGAGATAGGTCGCGCCGTGGCTCTCAAACCACTCCTCTCCCGCAGCGGCCTCCTTGGGCGTGCCCGTGCTCAACTGGATCACCGTGCGACCTCGAAGGCGGGCAATCAGCTCAGGCCGGTCGAACACCTCGGTCGTCGTCGCGTAGTCGGGAAGACAGACGATGATGCGCGCGCTCGCCTCGAGCGCCTCGCCGAGCCGGGACGGGCCGTGTGCGCCGATTCGCACGAGGGCTTGCATCTTTTCCGGGGAGCGGTTCCAGACCGTCACCTTGCGTCCCGCCTTGACGAGCGCTTGGGCGAGGGCAGCGCCCATGGCCCCCAAGCCGACTACGGTGATATCGCTCATGGTCGTCCCTCCCTGACGGTTGCGTCCCCATCACCCGAACAAAAAATAAGAGGGCGGCTTAAAAAGCCGCCCTAAGGTATTGTTATAATTGGTCGGAGCGGCGGGATTTGAACCCACGACCCCTTGACCCCCAGTCAAGCATCAAACGGTTCATCGCGGTCCAACCAAGTTCATGATTAGTGCTAAGCCTCTTGTATGTCGTACACTTTCAGGCCATATCGGTTCAAGGCGGTTCACCGCTAACCGCCATCTGGTGTTACCAGATGTTACCACGATATTGCCGCGAAAGGCACTTGACCATGCGTCAAAGGATAACCGAACGATCGGTCAACAGAAAGGAACCGGGCGAGATTTGGGACGAATTGCTGCCGGGATTCGGACTGCGCATCGGGACTCGCAAGCGGACCTATTTCGTCATGGGTCGCATCGACGGCCGACAGGTCCGCCGTACCGTCGGCAATGCCGCGACCACGAAGCTCGCCGACGCCAGGGAGAAGGCGCGCGACATGCTGGCGGCGTTCGCCCGTGGCGACGACCCCGAGGAATCGGAGAGGCAGGCCCGCATGGACGCCGCCCGCGCCCGCCGTAATACCTTCGCTGCGGTGGCGGCCGACTACATGGACGAGCACGGACGCCGCCTGAAGAGCGCCGAGGAGCTACAGCGCAAGCTCGCAGTGGATATCCTTCCGACGCTTGGCGAGGTGCCCATTGCCTCGATCCGCC
>JAWWCG010000038.1:0-12773 GCA_033720555.1 Kiloniellales bacterium
ATCGACGCCGCCGCGGGCGCCTGACGCGTACCTTTCGCCAGCCGCCGCCGTGCCGTCGAATGTGGGGCCTTTGCCCGGCCCGTCAAGGGGTCCGTCGGCCGCGGCGATCAGATCCGGGCAGGCGGGCGATTGCGGGCGCCGCAATCCGGTCCCATATTAGCTAACTATGGGCGAGTCAGCGAAGCTCCCGGCCGACCCGCGGCGCTACCAGCGGGACAAAGCGCGGGTCGAGCACGGCTTCTGGGCCAAGGTGCGCCGCACCCTGGGGCGCGTGCCGTTCCTCGAGGAAGCGGTCGCCGCCTACTACTGCGCGGTGGACCGCGAGACGCCGATGCAAGTCAAGGCGATCCTCATGGGGGCGCTCGCCTATTTCGTCATGCCCGCCGACATGATCCCCGACTTCATCGCCTGGATGGGCTTCGCCGACGACGCCACGGTCCTGGCGATCGCCATCCGCAGCGTCGAGCCGCACATCAAGCCGCGCCACCGCGACCGCGCGCGCGCCACCATCGGCGCGGCAAGCGGAGAGGCCACCGGGGAGGCAAACGGTCCCGGCGCGCAAGACGGCACCGGCCGCGCCGCCTGAGCGGCGCGCGCGCCTCGCCTCGACCGCGGGCGGCTTCAGTGGCCGTCCGGCGTCTGCGAGGCCGCCCGTCTGGTCACGCGCCGGCTCGCGTCCTCGCTGCGGGCGATCCGCATCTCGCGGTGGGCGATGTAGATCGCCGAGCTGGCAATGATGCCGGCGCCGATCCAGGTCCAGAGGTCCGGCACCTCGCCGAAGGCGAGGAAGGCGATGGCCGCGACGAACGGCAGGCGCGTGTAGTCGAACGGCAGGATGGCCGAGGCGTCGGCCACGGCATAGGCGCGGGTGAGCGCGATGTGCGCGGCCGCGGCCAGCATGCCCAAGACCGCGACGTAGAACAGCGTCGTCGCCGACGGCCATTGCCAGACGAAGAGCGCGGGAACGAGCGACAGAGGCGTCAGCAGCAGGTTCATGTAAAGCACGATGGTGTTGGGCGCTTCGGTCTCCGACAGGGATTTCACGAACAGCGTGGCGCCGGCCATGAAGGCGGCGGCGAGGATCGGCAGGCCGGTCACCCAGGTCACCTCGGTGAAGCCCGGCCGCAGGATGACCAGCACGCCGAGGAAGCCCACCGCCGTCGCCGTCCAGCGGCGCGCGCGCACCACCTCGCCGAGGATCAGCGCCGCGCCGACCGTGGCGAACAGCGGAACCGTGAAGTTGAGCGACACCGCCTCGGCGAGCGGCAGAAGGGTGACCGCGTAGAACCAACAAAACATGGCGCCCATGCCCAGCAGCGCCCGCCAGATATGTCCGTCCAGGCGGTTGGTCGCGAGGCCCGCGCGCCCGACGCGCAGCAGCCACGGCAACATGAAGAGCAGCGCGAAGAAGTTGCGGAAGAAAGCGACCTGGATGGGATCGAGCTCCTGGCCGGCGAGGCGGACCAGGTAATTCATGATCGAGAAGAAGAAGGCGGCCACGGTCATGTAGAGCGCCCCTTGAAGGGGCGCCGACGGTTTGAAACCGCGGGAGCCGAAGCTGCTCGAGATGGCCATGAAAGCTCAATCTATCCGGCCCGGGAGGCGCAAACCAGCGGCGAATGCGCAGGTCTGCCATGCGCGCCCCGACGGCACCGCCGCGACGGCACTACCCGACGGCTCCACCCCCGTGTGACGCCATGCCTTGTCGAGCCCACGGCCTGTTGGGCTAGAATGGCCGCCCTGACAGGATCGGGCGGAATCAAGCGGCAGAGGAGTAACACCATGGCCGGCCCCATGTGGACGCCGTCGCCGGAGCGAATCGCGACCAGCGCCCTCACCGCCTTCATGGCTGAGGTGAAGGCCGACTGGGGGGTCGCGTGTCGCGACTACGCGGCGCTGCACCGCTGGTCGGTGAGCGAGCTCGAACAGTTCTGGTCGTCGGTCTGGCGGTTCTGCGGCGTGATCGGCCAGCGCAACGACTCGCCGGCGGTGGTCGACGCCGACAAGATGCCCGGCGCGCGCTTCTTCCCCGAAGCGCGGCTCAATTTCGCCGAGAACCTGCTGCGCCGCCGGGGCGCGGGCGACGCCATGGTGTTCTGGGGCGAGGACCGGGTCAAACGCCGCGTCTCCCACGACCAGCTTCACGACGGCGTCGCGCGCCTCGCCGCGGCGCTCAAGGCGCTGGGCGTCGGCCCCGGCGACCGGGTGGCGGGCTTCATGCCGAACCTGCCGGAGACCGTGATGGCGACCCTGGCGACCGCGTCGATCGGCGCGGTCTGGTCGTCCTGCTCGCCCGACTTCGGGGTTCAGGGCGTGCTCGACCGCTTCGGCCAGATCGAGCCCAAGGTGCTGTTCTGCCCGGACGGCTATTTCTACAACGGCAAGCGCCACGATTCGCTCGCTCGCGTGGCCGAGTTCGCCGCCCGGCTGCCGAGCCTGCGCGCCATCATCGTCGTTCCCTACACCCAGGACCGCCCGGACATCGCGGCCCTCGACCGGGCCCGGCTGCTGCCCGACGTGCTGGCGGCGCATCCGGCCGCGGACATCGCCTTCGAGCCCATGGCCTTCAACGCGCCGCTCTACATCATGTTTTCCTCGGGCACCACCGGCATGCCCAAGTGCATCGTCCACGGCGCCGGCGGCACCCTCCTGAAACACCTGGAGGAGCACCGCCTGCAGTGCGACGTGAAGCCCGGCGACCGGGTGTTCTACTTCACCACCTGCGGCTGGATGATGTGGAACTGGCTGATCTCGGGGCTCGCCTCCGAGGCGACGCTGCTGCTCTACGACGGCTCGCCCTTCGCGCCCGACGGCAACATCCTGTTCGACTTCCTCGAGTCCGAGCGCGGCACGCTCTTCGGCACCTCGGCCAAGTACATCGACGCGCTCAAGAACGCCGGCCTCGATCCCAAGTCGAGCCACGACCTCGGCGCGGTGCGCACCCTCACCTCGACCGGCTCGCCGCTCATGCCCGAGGGCTTCGACTACGTCTACGAGCACGTCAAGGACGACCTCTGCCTGTCCTCGATTTCCGGCGGCACCGACATCATCGGCTGCTTCGTCGGCGGCAATCCGATCGGCCCGGTGTGGCGCGGCGAGATCCAGGCGCGTTGTCTCGGCATGGCGGTCGAGGCCTACGACGAGACCGGCACGCCGGTGGTCGGCGAGAAGGGCGAGCTGGTCTGCGAGAAGCCGTTCCCCTCCATGCCGGTCGGCTTCTGGAACGACCCCGGCGACGAACGCTACCGCGCCGCCTACTTCGAGACCTTTCCCAACGTCTGGTGGCACGGCGACTTCGTCGCCCTGACCGAGCACGGCGGCATGGTCATCTACGGCCGCTCGGACGCCACCCTCAATCCGGGCGGCGTGCGGATCGGCACCGCCGAGATCTACCGCCAGGTCGAGCAGCTCGACGAGATCGAGGAGGGCATCGTGGTCGGCCAGGACTGGCAGGGCGACGTCCGGGTGGTCCTCTTCGTCAAGCTCGCCGCCGGCCACGAGCTCGACGAGGCGCTGATCGCGCGCATCAGGCGCCGGATCCGCGAGGGCTGCACGGCGCGCCACGTGCCGGCCAAGGTGCTGGCGGTCGCCGACATCCCGCGCACCAAGAGCGGCAAGATCGTCGAGCTCGCCGTGCGCGACGTGATCCACGGCCGCGAGGTGAAGAACCAGGAGGCGCTGGCCAACCCGGAGGCGCTGGCGCACTACCGGGACCGGGCCGAACTGGCGAGCTAGGGCGTTTTCGTTGTCGCCGCACCAGCCCGCGCGCCGGGCGATCAATTTGCCGTGAGCGCCGGCCTCAGGCCGCCGCCGGCCTCGCCCGCCGGTTGAGGCGTCGGGCCATTCGGCTATCCTTTCGCTCGGTTCTTCGAAAGTTGATGCGGCTTCTGTCGCCGAAACCCATAACCACGCCGTCGAACCGGGAGGCAGAGATGACCAAAGAGATCAGTCGTTGGCTTATGGCGCCGGCCGTGGCCTTGGCGCTTGCGGGCGCCGCGCCGGCGCAGGGCGAGGTGCGGACCGAGACGATCGAGTACAACGACGGCGACACGGTCTTGACCGGGCTCTTGGCCTGGGACGACGCGGCCGAGGGCAAGCGGCCGGGCGTGCTGGTGGTGCACGAATGGTGGGGCCTGACCGACTACGTGAAGAGCCGGGCCGAGCGGCTCGCCGGCGAGGGCTACGTCGCCTTCGCGCTGGACCTGTACGGCGACAACAAGGTGACGACCCACGCCGAGCAGGCCCAGGAGTGGATGACCCAGATCGCCTCCAACATCGACGTCTGGACGCGTCGGGCGCAGCTCGGGCTGGACGTGCTGAAATCCCAGGATCAGGTCGACGCCGACAAGACCGCCGCCATCGGCTATTGCTTCGGCGGCGCGACGGTCATGCAGATGGCCTATGCCGGGGCCGACTTGGACGCCGTGGTCAGTTTCCACGGCTCGCTGCCGCCGGCGCCGGAGAGCGTCACCTCGATCGCGCCGGAGCTGCTGATCGCCCACGGCCGCGACGACGCCTTCGTCCCGGGCGAACGGGTCGACGCCTTTCAGCAGGGCCTCGACCGCGCCGGGGCCGACTGGGAGATGATCATCTTTTCGGGCACCCGCCACGGCTTCACCAACCCGGGCGCCGGGGACTACGGCATCGACAATTTGGTCTACAACGAAACGGCCGACAGGCGGTCGTGGGCGGCCATGAAAGAGCTGTTCGGTGACGTGTTCTAAGCGCCGGTCCGCGCCGATACGCCGCCAGGCGCACGTCACCGGGTGGAAGGCGAAGCGTCTAGGCGGCCTCGTCGCCGCCGGGCGCGGGGAAGGTGTGCTGCAGGTACTCGCCGAAGCAGCGGCAGGCGTCGACCGCGGTGAAGACGCCCGCCAGGCGTCCCTTGCGGGTGACCAGCGCGGAGCCGATGTGCCGCTCCGCCATGGTCAGAAGCACCCGGTCCAGCGGCTCGTTCAAATCCACGACGTAGGCGTCCGAGACGTAGGCGTCGCCCACCGTCAGCTCGCCGGCGACCTCGGCGCCGGCCGGCGGCGAGGGGACCGACCACAGGTCGCGATCGGTGATGACGCCGACCAGCTCGTGGCCGTCGGTGACCGGCAGATGGCGCACCTCGTGCCGGTCCATCACCGCGCGGGCCTCAGACAAGGGCGCGGTGCGCTCGACGGAATAGGGAAACGGCGTCATCGCCGTCTTCAGGCTGGGTTTCATGTCCGCTCGACACAATGCTTGGTGGGCCTGGCGCGCCCGCTCGGGCCGGGCCCTAAGATCGCCGCTCCCTTGCGTCTTGTCTAGCGGCGTTCGGCCCGGCGTCCGGCCCGGCGACCGGCGCGGCGCCAGGGCCGGCGTCCGGTGAACGCGATCGCTCCGCCGTGCCGCGCCCCGCGCGCGGCGGGCACGCATTTGCGGTGGATCAATACGCCCGCCGCGTCCGACGCCTAAACTTTCCCATGAGGGCGCCAGGCGCCGGAAAGCAAACGCGAAAGCGGAACGGAGGGGAAGAGACGATGCGAAAGATCGTTCCCGACGTCATGCACACCACCGAGGTCGTAAGCCTGACGGGCGAGGCCAGCGTGCGCGAGGCGGCGGGTTTGATGCGCGCTCACAACATCGGCGCGGTGCTGGTCATGGAGAACGAGCGGCTGCAAGGCATCTTCACCGTGGCCGACATGACCTATCGGGTGGTCGCCGAGGCGCGCGACCCGGATTCGACGCCCTTGCGGGAGGTCATGACGGCGGATCCCGACACCATCTCCCCGGGCTCGGCCGCGATCGAGGCCCTGCGGCTCATGCAGGACGGCGACTACCGCCACCTTCCTGTGGTCGAGGGCGGCGTCGTCCGTGGTATGGTCTCGCGGCGCGACTTTCACGGAACCGAGAAAGCGCGGCTGGACGACGAGACCAGTCTGTGGGAACGAATCGGCTAGGCCTCACCCGCTCCTGGCCGCTTCTTCCGCGGCCGCCTCTTCCGCCGGTGGCGCGCCCTCCGGCGGCGCCAGGTCCTCGATTCGCGGCCGGTGCATGGTGAAAATGGTGTCGACCACGGTGTAGTCCATGTAGCCGAGCCGGGCGATCGGCCTGATCGCGGCCAGGTTCACCCGGCCGTCCTCGATGACCCGGTCGTCGATGTGGATGGCGACGACGTGGCCGAAGATCACCTTGTTGGGATAGTCCGGATCCGCCGTGGGCAGCTCCACGGTCTGCAGGTAGCGGCATTCGAAATGGACCGGGCTTTCCTTGACCATGGGCAGGTCGACCAGGCGCGCCGGCACCGGCGTCAGGCCGGCTAGCTTGAACTCGTCCCAATCGCGCGGCGCCGTCGCCGAGGTCCGGTTCATCTTCTCGCGCAGGTCCCAGGTCGCCAGGTTGAAGACGAACTCGCCGGTCGCCTCGACATTGAGGGGCGTGTCCTTGTGGCCGCCCTCGGAATGCCGGCCGCCGGCGCTGAACATCACGACCGGCGGGTTGTCCGCGACCGCGTTGAAATAGCTGAAGGGCGCCAGGTTCACCCGGCCCTCCAGGTCGCGCGAGCTGATCCAGCCGATCGGCCGGGGCACGACCAGCGACTTGAAGGGATTGTGCGGCAGCCCGTGGGCGTCCTTGGTCTCGTAGAACATGGCTTCCTGGTCGCTTGTCTCGGGGGTGGCGGCCATCCTAGCGCCGCGGCGGCGCCGTTGAAACCGGCGGCGCGCCGGGGCGCGCCCAGCGGTTCCTTGCCAGGCGGGAGGCTCTGACGGTAAGCAAAGGATCGGCCAATCGCGAGAGGTCCGCCGCGCCATGCCGCGCTCGCTCATCGACAGCTATCCCGCGCCGCTGCGCCCGGAGATCGAGGCGCTCGAGACCTCCGGCATCTCGCAGCTCTTCGCCCTCGGCGTCGACCGGGAGGGCGTGATCCCGCTGTGGTTCGGCGAGGGCGACCTGCCGACGCCGGACTTCATCTGCGACGCGGCGGTGCGCTCGCTCAAGGCCGGCGAGACCTTCTACACCCACAAGCGCGGCATCCCGGCGCTGCGCCGGGAAATCGCCGCCTACACGACCGGTCTCACCGGCGCCGTCCTCGACGTCGAGCGGATCACCGTCACCTCCTCGGGCATGAACGGCATCATGCTGGCCCTCCAGACCATCGCCGGCGCCGGGGATTCGGTGGTCGTGGTCACGCCGGTCTGGCCGAACATCATGTCGGGCGTCCGAATCATGGGCGCCACCCTGAAGACGGTTTCCCTGCAGTTCCGCGAGGACGGCTTCCACCTCGACTTGGACGCGCTGATCGACGCCTGCGACGAGCGCACCCGCGCCGTCTTCGTCAACTCGCCGAGCAACCCGACCGGCTGGGTGATGCCGCGCGAGGACCAGCAGGCGCTGCTCGACTTCTGCCGCCGCCGCGGCCTCTGGCTCCTGGCCGACGAGGTCTATCACCGCTTCGTCTACCACCAGCCGGCCTCGCAACGGCCGCGGGCGCCCTCGTTCCTCGACCTGGCCGAGCCCGAGGACGCGCTCATGGTGGTGCATTCGTTCTCCAAGACCTGGGCGATGACCGGCTGGCGCATGGGCTGGCTGGTGCATCCCGCCTCGCTCGGCGCCAACTTCGACCGGCTTGTGGAGTTCAACACCTCCGGCGCGCCGCCGTTCCTGCAGGAGGGCTGCATCACCGCGCTCGCCGAGAGCGAGGGCTTCGCCTGCCACCTGGTCGAGCGCTGCCGCCAGGGGCGCGATCTGGTCTATCAGGGCCTCTGCGGCCTGCCCAAGGTCCGCCTCGCCCGGCCGGCCGGCGCCTTCTACGCCTTCTTCGCGGTCGAGGGCGTCGCCGACAGCCTCGCCTACGCCAAGCAGGTCCTGGAGGAAACCTCCGTCGGCCTGGCGCCCGGCTCGGCTTTCGGGCCCGGCGGCGAGGGCCATCTGCGGCTCTGTTTCGCCGGCGGGCCGGAGCGCCTCTCCACCGCCCTCGAGCGCCTCGCGCCGCTGTGGTCCTAAAGGGCTGTGGTCCTGACGGGTGGTCCTAAGCGGGGATGCTAAGCGTCGGGCCGAAGCTTCACTCGCTCGCGTCCTCGACCGCTTCCTTGGCGCCTTCGTAGGCGTCCTCGGCCCCTTCCTTGGTGGCATCCCAGGCGTCCGAGCTGGTCTCCTTGGTGGCGTCCCAAGCGTCGCTCGCGCCCTCCTTGGTGGCGTCCCAGGCGTCGGAGCTGGTCTCCTTGGTGGCGTCCCAAGCGTCGCTCGCCCCCTCCTTGGTCGCGTCCCAGGCCTCGCCGGCGTCCTCTTGCGCCTTATCCAGCATGCTTTCGTCGCTCTGGGCCAGGGTCCCGCCGCTCGACAGCCCAAGGCCCAAGGCCAAAGCCGCGGCGATCGCGACGCCAAACCCCGCTCGAAAACCGACACCCCTGCGATTCATTCTGGCTCTCCCCGATTGCACCCGATAGTAGTGGCCCATTGGAGGTGAGGTCCCGGGCCGCGTCAAGCCCATGACGGCGTTTCGCCAGCCGCCGATCGGCCCGGCGTAGACGAATCCCGGGGGAGACAGATCCCCGGAGAGACGAATCCTGGGGGAGACGAATCCCGGGGCAGACAGATCCCGGCGTCGGCAAATCTGGCCCTCGGTCCTCGATCCGTGCCACTCTGGCGCGCTGGCTTCGCCGACGGAGGCGCCATGATCGAACACTTCCGCATGCTGGCGGGCTTCAACCGCTGGGCCAACGACCGGGTCTACGACGCGGCGGCGGCGCTCGGCGACGCGGACTACCACAAGACCCGCGCCTGCGCCTTCTTCGGCTCGATCCACGGCACGCTGAACCATCTCCTGGTGGTCGACCGCCTGTGGTTCGGGCGCCTCGCCGGCTCGGTGCCCCCGATCGCCAGCCTGGACGAAACGCTCTACGACGATTTCGCCGGCCTGCGCGCCGCCCGGGAGGCCGAAGACGCGCGCATCATCGCCCAAGTCGGGAACCTGGAGGAGGCGGATCTGTCGCGGGACTGCCGCTTCACCCTGCTGAGCCAGCCCGGCGCGGAAAAGGTCATGAAGCCGTCGCTCATGCTGGCGACGGTGTTCAACCATCAGACCCACCACCGCGGCCAGGTCCACGCCATGCTGAAGGAAGCGGGCGTCGAGCCGCCGGGCCTCGACATCATCCTCTACCCCGAGGCGTCGGGATAGCGCAGCAGCAGCCGGTTGAGGCCGTTCAGCACGCGGTAGAGCTGGTCGAACTGCGCCTTGAAGGCCCGCCAGTCGAGGGCGCTGTCCAGCCCCTGCAGGTCCCGGTGGATGTCCGCCAGCGAGGCCCGGCCGTCGATCCGCGCCAGGATCGCCGGCGCCAGGCGCGGCAGCGCGAAGGGCCGTTTCACGCCGCTGAAATCGGCCGACAGGCTGAGCGAGCGGCCGGCCGCCTCGGCCAGCGCCGGGCCGTCGTCCTCGATCAGGAGCGGCACCGCCTCCGGCCGGTCCGGCGCGGCGACGCGTCCGCCGGCGGCGGCGCGCGGGGCGGCGTAGACCACGTGGGTCTTCATGTTGCCGGCGAGCGCCTCGGCCAGCGCCGCGCGCTCGGCCCAGGCCAGGCCGTCGAGCCGCTTCAGCAATCTGGGATCGTCGAGATAGCTGGCCGGCTCGTAGCGCAGGGGCTCGAGGAAGGCGACCGGCGCCAGGTCGGCGGCGGCCAGCAGGTCGATCAGCTCGGCGACCCGGTAGGCCCGGTCCCGGGCGTGCAGCAGCAGGTCGACCAGCTCGGCGTCGCTACGCTTGTGGTCGCCGAGGAAGGGGTTGCGCCGGAACCAGTTGGTCGCCGGCAGGTCGTCGAGCAGCCGCCGGGCGAGGCCGACCCGCTCGGCGAGCGGCAGGCCGCGAGCCAGGTCCCGCAGCGCCTCCTGCACGGGATAGACCCCGGTGCGCCCGAGCGCGCCGTAGACCATGAGGCCCAGGCCGCCGCCCTCCGCCAGCGCCGCCGCGAGCGCCGCCAGGCCGGCGGCCGGGTCCGCCAGGTGGTGCAGCACGCCGCAGCAGTCGATGTAATCGAAGCGGCCGAGGCCGAGGCCCGGCAGGTCGAGCAGCGAGGCGGTGACGAAGCGGATGTTGGCGAGCCCCCGGGCGGCGGCGCGCGCCTCGGCGACCTGCCGCGCCGCCGCCGAGACGTCCAGGTAGACCACCTCGCCGGCATCGGATCCGGGCGCGGCCGCGTCGGCGAGCTGCTGGGCCAGCATGACGGCGGCGTCGCCGGTGCCGCCGCCGGCCGCCAGGGCGCGGAACGGCCGCGCGAAGTCGCGCCGGCCGGCGAAGAGGTAGTGGTTCACCTCCGCCAGGTGGCTGGGCGAGCCGGCGATCAGGCGCTTCGCCTCGTCGCGCGGATCGCGCGCCGGATAGGGATAGGCCTCGTACTGGGCGAGGACCGGATCCTCGGCGTCAACCCCGGCCATGGTTTTCGGTCGCGCGAACCCGCCCCACGGTTCGGCCGGCCCGGTTGACCACCGGCGTCTCCAGGAGATCGGCGAGCGCCGCCGACTCCTCGCCGCTCAGGACGCCCAGCCGGGCCAGCAGATAGCCCATCGCGGCCTCCGCCGCCCGGGCGGCGCCGTCCTCCGCCTTGAGGGCGCAGCCCAGTCCGAGCTCCGGCAGGGCGGCGGCGAAGACGCCCTCGGCCCCGGTCTTGACCAGGGCCCGGCCCGCCGTGGTCTCGATCACCCGGGTGCAGAAGGTGCCGCTGCCGGAGGTCAGCCACGGGTGGGCGGCCATGGCCCGGCGCACCCCTTCGCAGGCGGCGCGGCGACGCTCCGGCTGGTCGTCCGGCTCGACCAGCCGGGCCATCGCCAAGGCCAGGTTGGCAAGCGGGATCGCGAAGGTCGGGATGCCGCAGCCGTCGACGCCCCAGGCGGCGTTCGACAGGTCGAGGCCGCACATGGACTCGATCACCCCCAGCACCCGCTGCTGAACTGGGTGGGCGTAATCGATATAGCCCTTGGTCGGCCAGTCGTGATGCCGCGCCAAGGTGAGAAAGCCGGCGTGCTTGCCCGAGCAGTTGTTGTGGAGCTGGTTGGGCGCCTCTCCGGCGCGCAAGAGCGCCACGGTGGCCGCCCAGTCGTTCGGCAGGTGACTGCCGCATTCGAGATCGCGCTCGCCGGCCTCGATTCGCGCCAGCCACGCCGCCACCGCCGCGACGTGGTCGGCTTCGCCGCAGTGGCTGGCGCAGGCCAGCGCGACCTCCGCGTCGCTGCAGCCCGCGGCCTCGGCGGCGCCGGACTCGACCAGCGCCAGCGCCTGGATCGGCTTGATGGCGGAGCGCGGGAAGACTTCGGCGGCCGGATCGCCGATGCGAAACGCCACACGGCCCGCGGCGTCGACCGCCACGGCGCTCACCCGGTGGCGGCTTTCCACCCGCTCGCCGCGCGTGACCTCGACCCACAGCGGGTCGAGCGGCGCAACCTCCTCCAACTTAGCCATCGCTGCCACGACCTCGCAATGGACCCCCAAGCACCTTGCCCCGGCCCTGCTGGCTGTGCAAGCCTCGCGCCGGACCAGGAGGGGCGCCATGCGCGGTTACTTCGCGATCGGAGTCGAAGGCATCAGCAAGCCGATGAACTTGGGCAACCTGCTGCGCTCGGCCCACGCCTTCGGCGCCAGCTTCTTCTTCACCATCGCGCCCGCCTTCGACGCCCGCCAGGTCAAGCTGAGCGACACCTCGGACGCGGCCCGGCACCTGCCGCTCTACACCTACGACCGCGTCGATCAGCTCACCCTGCCGCGCGGCTGCGCCTTGGTCGGCGTCGAGCTGACCGAGGACGCCGTCGACCTGCCGCGCTTCCGCCATCCCCCCGCGGCGGCCTACGTGCTCGGCCCGGAGAAGGGCGCGCTCTCGCCCGAGCTGGTGGCGCGGAGCGATCACCTGGTGCGGATCCCGACGCGGTTCTGCGTCAACGTCGGCGTGGCCGGCGCGATCGTCATGTACGACCGCATCATGACCAGCGGCCGCCACAACCGACCCACCGGATCGCGCGGCCGCCCCGAGCGCCCGCCGGCGCACGTCCACGGCGGCCGCCAGGTGGGCGGACCGGCGCGTGGCGGCGAACCGCCGGGCGAGTGAGCCGGGCGTCGCCGCCCCGCGCCTCCTACCGCGCCTCGTACCGCACCTCGTACCGTGCCTCGGGCCGTGCCTCGGGCCGGCTTGCATCGCGAGGGCGAACCCGCTACAGGCATCGACTGGGCGAGAGCGTTCGAGTCGCCGCACGTCGGCTCGGCGCCGACGCTCCGGTTCCACCGGAAGACCCGTGCCAAAGACGACGAAGGCCATGACCCAACGACACCTCATCGCGGCCCTCCTAGCCTTCCTGCCCTGGCTGCTGCTGGCCGAGCCCGCCGCGGCGCAGGCCATCGAGCGCATCGAGGACAACAGAGACTGGAGCGCCTTCCGCTATGAGCAAGACGGCGAGACCGTGTGCTACATGGCGAGCGCGCCGAAGAAGGCGGAGGGCGACTACACCACCCGCGGCGACATCTTCGCCATCGTGACCCATCGCCCGGCGTCGAACCGCATCGGCGAGGTGAGCATCAGCGCCGGCTATACCTACAAGACCGACAGCACGGTCCAGCTCAAGATCGGCGCCAGCAGCTGGGAGCTGTTCACCGACGGCGCCAACGCCTGGGCCGCGACCGCCACGGAGGACCAGGCGATCGTCAAGGCGATGCGCGCGGGCAGCAGCATGGTCGTGAAGGGCACCTCGTCGCGCGGCACCGTGACGACCGACACCTACTCGCTGCTCGGCTTCAGCAAGGCCTACGCCGCCATCAGCAAGGCCTGCGG
>JAWWCG010000039.1:0-12751 GCA_033720555.1 Kiloniellales bacterium
AGGCGATTGAGCGGCGCAAGAAGCGTGGGCCGCGCGAGCGCCAGCGCGGCGAAGATGGCGGCGATGATCAGCGACCACAGTCGCACGCCGTCGCCGGAGATCAGCGGCCAAAGCCCGATGATCGCGAACACCGCAGCGAACACCAAGCCGAACGAGCGGTCCGACGAGGTCTTGATCGCCTCGCTGTCAGCCAGCCGCTCGTGGGTGCCGATCTGCTTGGTCTTCTTGCGTGGAGTCTCGGACACGGGGGCAATGCCTCTTTTGCGAAGTTAAGCCAACGTTACCGGAAGATCTTCGCCGATCGCTACGCCGAGTCAATCGGACGCGCGGCCCGGCGCGGCGCGCCAGCACCGGCACGGGACGGACCGCGGCGAAGGCGAGCGATCCGCAAAGGTGTGGCCGCCGGCAGGGGGATGCAATCCATAGGGGCGCTCCGTCATTCGATCTGAGGGAGCGTTTCGAGACGCCCGGCAAGGCCCCGAGCGACGATCCGGTGGCCTTCCGGCGTAAAGTGAACGTTGAAGGGGAAGTACAACAAACGCTCGGCCTGCGCATCCCCCTGAGCGTCGATCTCGGCCCGCAGGAACTCGGTTAGGTCGACGAAGTGAAGCCCATAGCGCTCGGCCGCATCGCGAAAGTAACCTCTCAATCGCTCGCTGTAGCGTGCCAGCACCGGCCCCGCCGAGGGGTCGGAAAACTCGACATAGTCCGCATAGGCCGTATGGGCCGAAGGGCTGTAGGCGAGCACCGGCACGAAGCCCTGCTCGCCCGCCAAGGCAGCGAATGTCGCCAAGGCGTCGTCGAAAACCGAGAGATCGATCAGCCCCTGGTCGAGGACCATGGCGAGCCTCAGCTCGTCGCGGTCGCTGTTCTCCCGATTGAACGCCGTGTCGCCGCCCGCGAGGTGCAGGACGTAGCGCAAGTCCAACGACTCCTTGTCGATGGCGTCGAGACCCTTCTTGAACTCGGGCTCGACCTCGGTGAGCGACCGCCAAGCCGAGCCGATCCACTCGCGCCAAGCAGCCGTCGCGAGATTGACGACATAGGAATGACGCGACAGCCAGCCGCCGCGTCGATCGTCGGGGTCCGTGGCCTCCGCCGCATCGGACGCGCGATTTCGATGATCCCAATATCTCAACGCATCGCGCAGGTCGTTCCCCTCGTAGACATTCATGATCACGACGCGGGGGCGACGTTCGGCGCCGAAGCGCTTCAGGATCTGGACGTATTCGTAGGGGCCGACACCCGCGACCCCGAGGTTGTAGGTGGGCCTCGCCGCGACATTCTCCAGTTGTGCGGGCCAGGCCTCTCCGGGCGCAACGGCCGTACACCAGGTAAAGGAGTCGCCCACGGCGAGAATTTCGACGGGATCGGTGGCGGCCCGGCTTCTGTCCGGATTGCAGAAGCCGGCTTCGTCCATGACGACAGTTTCGACCGCATCGCGATCCCTGCCGATCGACGTCAATTGGGCGTCGGGGCGATAGCGCCGCAGCAACGGGCCGCCGTCGTCCCTGGAGACCTCCAGGAAGTCGTAGCGGTTCGGCAGATCGAGCCGGGAGGCCACGCGGAGGCGAAGGTCCTGCTGAAAGTGCTGCAGCAAGGCGAGCGGTATGGCGGCCGGATAGAGCCTGAGCAAGACCTCGAGGCCGCCGGCCACGATCGCGACGCCAATGAAGATCTGAAGGAGGATAAAAGCTCGTTTCATACGCTTGAACGCCAGGGCCGGGCGCCGGCGCCGCGCATGGCGCCCGGCCCGGGCTCGGCTATTCGTCCTGCTCGATATTGATGGTCAAGGTCTTGCGCATCGCCGGGCTGCCCCGCCCCGTCATCGGCCGAACGCAATGCAGGGAGTTGAAGGTCTTGACGAAGACGATGCATTGGTTGGGGCGGAACTCGTAGGTCTGGAGCGTCTCGACCTCCTCGAAGGGAACGTTCTCGTTGAGCCAGTTGTAGGCGTGGCGCGGGTCTTTGGCGCGATTGACCTCGGTTCCGCCGCCGAAGGCCGGGTCCCAGTCGCCGTCCGCGAAGGTCGAGACGATCAGCGTTATGAGCTTCTTCGGCGTGTCCGTGTGCGGCAGGATGTAGCCGCCGTCCGCCGGCAGCATGGAAAACTCGAAGCGCGCCCGCAGCCCCGGCGGAATCCGGGGCAAGCGCCCCCGCCTCACGTCCCGCCAGGCGTGGCGCAGTATCTTGACGCCGGAATAGCTTCTTCGCGACAGCCCGAGGTCGATGAAATTGTCCCGCAGCATGGTGTCGACCGCCCGGATGAACGCGTCGCTCTTGATGTAGTCGCGCAGGCGCTTCCACACCGGGGTCCGCTGGACGAAGCGGTGATAGTTCTCCGCGTTGAACTTTTCCGAAAGCACGTACTTGTGGCCGACCTTCGGCAAGTGCGCGAACAGCTCGCTGGGCGGGTAATTGTCGACCAGTTCGCGATAGAGATCGTCGGCCATGGGCGACTTGATGAGGCCGATGGGATAGGGCTCACGGCGGAACTCGGCGTCTCCGAACTGGAGCATGGGTGACCCTTTCACAGATTCCGCGTCCCAGGGTGGCCCACTACGGCCGACCGGGCGCTTGCCCGGCCCCGGGGCCGAGCGGTCCACGCTGGGCTGCGCGGCGGGAAATCTAGCGAACGCGGGGGGCGTGCTCAATGGACTAACGGATCGGCGGACTAACGGATCGGCGGACTAACGGATCGGTCGGGCGAACCGGCGGGCACGGCGAAGGTCGTGGAGGGCGAGCGCGCGAGGATCAGGCATCCTGGCTCGCGGCGAGGACAGGCGGCTGGACGATCCGGCTCGCGCGCCCGTCGGCGAGCTGATAGACCCGATCCGCGAAATCGACAAGCCGGGGCCGGTGGCTTATGGCGAGGATCGTCAGGTCGCCCGCCAGCCGGCGGAAGGTGACGCAAAGCGCGTCCTCTGTCTCGCTGTCCAGGGCGCTGGTGACCTCGTCGAGGATCAGCAGCCTGGGCCGGCCGGCCAAGGCCCGCGCCAGGGCCAGGCGCTGACGCTGGCCGCCGGAGATTTGGGAGCCCTTTTCACCGACCCGCGTCTTGAGGCCGTCCGGCAAAGTCTCGACGAAGCCGGCGAGCCCCGCCATTTCGAGCGCGCGCAACACCTCCGGTTCGTCCACCTCCGGGTCGCCCAGGGCCACGTTGGCGAAGATCGTGTCGTGGAGCAGGGAGAGCTCTTGCGGCACGTAACCGATCATGTGGCGCCAGCGCGTTATGTCGATCTGCGAGAGCGGCACGCCATCGACCCTGACTTCGCCCGAATCCGGTTCGAAGAATCCCAAGAGCAGATCGGCCACGGTGGTCTTGCCGACCCCCGACATACCGGTCAGGACGGTCACCTGGCCGGCGGGGATCTCCAGGCTCAGGTCCTTGAGCACTTCTTTCCCGTCATAGGCGAAGCGGACGTTCTCGAAGCTGCAGCCCTCGCGAAGCTCCGCAGGAACGCCGCCGTGCAGGACCTCCTGGGCCCGGTCGGTTTCCTCGATCAGGTTTTCCATGGCGTAGTACGGGCTCTCGAGCAGCACCGCGTTCTGATAGTGGCGCTGAACGGTGGCCATGTTCTTGACGATCTTCAGAATTATCAGGCCCATCACCAGCAGCTCGGTGGCGCCGAAACTGGCGTACTCCAGCGCCACGTAGAAGCCGACGCCCGTGGCCAGCGCGATCAGGATGTCCTGCATGGCCTGCAGGCTCTGCACGCTGAGGACCTGCCGGCGCAGCGCCTTGCGCAGCAAGACGATCTTGCGATCGAGCAGCGCGCTGAAATTCGCGTGCTTGCCCATGGCCTTTAGCGGCCTGATGTTGTTCAACACGTCGGTCAGGAAGCTGACGAACTGCCGCGTCCGGTCGGTTTGCTTTTGCCCGGCCTTGCGGGAAACCTGGACCAGGTACGTCGGAACCAGCAGAACGAGGCCCCCGATGGCGAAGGCGATCAAGGTCAGGCGCCACGACATGATGAGGGCGAGGCCCAGATACACGACGGTTTGAATGGCGTTGGCCAGGAATTCCGCCGCCTTGCGGCAGGTCCCGCCGGCCCGCGTCGCATCGGTGCTCATCGAGTTCGCGAAACGGCCGACCGGGTGGGTGGTGAAATAGGACCAGCGCACCCGAAGCAGGTTCTTCAACAGCTCGGTGCGCAGCCCCGTCTGGACCCGGGCCACCGAGTAGCCGACGTGGACCATGGCGACGAAATTGACGACCGCCTTCAGCACGAGAGCGACCACCACGATGCTGATCAGCACCGCGAGGTCCGGCGTCAGCCCGACATAGTCCAGCGCATCCAGCACGATGCGGTTGATGGCGGATGCCTCGCTGACATCGCTCCCGCTGACATCGTTCCCGGTGGCGACGGTGAGCAGCGGCAGCAGGGTGGCCAGCCCCACGCCCTCGAACATGCTCGCCACCAGCAGGCACAAGAGGACGGTCCAAGGGCTGGCTTCCTTGGCCCGAAAGAAAATTCGAATGACACCCAACATCTACGAAGATCCCGGATCTCGCGGCATCGCGCTGAATCGGCCGAGCCCGCTACGCTGGCGAAGAACGGCCGCCGGACCGGCGCCGTCCCAGCGATCTTGACCGGCCTGCGATACTACTCGATAGTTTCCGGCCCTGGCCCAAAATCGATGTTCAAGCGAGTACGGTGAGGCACCCTGCCCTGAACGGCAGCAAAGCGAGTGGGCCGGCGCCGGGGCCGAGCGCCCGGCAGAGGCGCTCTTAAACCGACAGACAAGGCAAGTCCACCAATATTTGGCAGGAACGGCCAGGTAAACCCCATGATTTTCAGTCTATTTCAGAGCCACTCCCGCGCGGCGGCGCAGCGCCCATGAGTGCGTCTTGGGCCGGGGGCCGGCGGCCCGGAACGCGCGACTCGCGCATATATGGCCAAGGCGGTCGCCGTTTTGAAGGCCCGCGCGGCGGCGCTATGCCGCCGCTGCGCGCCTGCGCGAGCGGGACCGGGGGCCGGGCCAAGCAGCCCATCGCCCGGGCTCACCTCTGGGCTGTCCTCTGGGCCGACCTCCGGGCCGACCTCCGGGCCGATGTGCGGGCTGGCGACCCCCTCTCGGAATGCCGGGCATGAGCTTCGCTCCGGCAGCCTCCTTGGCGCATTTGGCGTCCTGGCCCCACCGGCGGCGCTGGGCCCGACGGAACATCCGCATGGCCGAGCAGGCGGATGCGATCGTGGTGTCTCACACGAAAAGCGGGCGGACGTGGCTGCGGGTAATGCTTTCCCACCTCTATCACCTGCGCTATGGCGTGCCGGCCGCCGACCTCCTGAAGTTCGACAACCTTCATCGGCTCAATCCCGAGATCCCCAGGATCTACTTCACCCGCGACACGCAGACCCCCACCTTCTCCCTGTCGGGCGCGGCGGTGCCCCTGTCCGACCAGAAGAGGGTGCTCTTCCTCGTGCGCGACCCCCGCGACGTCGCCGTGTCTTTCTGTTTTCACGTGTGCAATCGCGCCAGCGACCGCGAGCTAGCCCGCAAGAACATCCCCCCGGAGGCGAAGGCCCTTCCCCTCTACGATTTCGTGACGAGCGAGAGCCTCGGCGTCCCGCGGATCATTGCCCACATGAACCGCTGGTACCGCGAGATGCCCCGCTTCGCGGCGAGCCAATGGATCAAGTACGAGGCGATGAGGGCGGACCCGGAGGCCACGCTCAAGCGCGCCATCGCGTTTCTCGATCGGGAGTTCGAGCCGGAGCTGATCCGCAAGGCCGTCGAATTCGCCTCTTTCGAGAGCCTGCGACGCAAGGAGGCCGACGGCTTCTTCGGGTCCGGGCGGCTGAAGCCGGCCGACGCCGGCGATCCGAACAGCTTCAAGGTCCGCCGCGGCCGGATCGGCGGCTACCGCGACTATTTCGAGCCCGCGCAGATCGCCCAGCTCGACGCCTTGGTCCGCGAGACCCTGCTGCCCGAGTTCGGCTACGGCACGCCGGCGCAGAGCGATCGACGGCGCTCGAAACAGGCCGGTTAGCCCCCCAGGGCCGGGCGGCGCGCGCGAGGCGAGCGGCCGGCGCGCGCTCGCGCGGGCGCTCCTGCTTCGCCCTGGCGAGACGCCGCCGGGCTCATGGCCGCACGCGAAAAATCGCGTTGTAGGAGAACTCGTCCGGGTCGCGGCCCTTGTGGATCTGTTTCTGAGACGTTCGAGAGTAGTGGGTCGTCGCCAGCTCGTAGCCGTGCGACTGCATGAACGGCTCGATCTCGGCCCTGTGGCGTTTGTTCATCTCCAGTTGGAGCGATTTGGGCCGATCCGTGCTGCCCAATAGCCCGCGCATCCCCTGCAGAATCAACAGCTCGTTGCCGTCGACATCGATCTTCACGTGATCGGGCGGCGCGAAGCCATGCGTTTGCACGAGGGCGTCGACCGACGTCGCAAACTTCAACTCGGTGACATCCGGGACCAAGAGCGTTTCCTTGGCCGTCGCCAAGGAGTCCAACTGGCTGTTGCTGGTTCCGGGAATGGTGGAGCGATAGTTGAAGTCGTAGAAGCCTTCGCGGTCGTGCAACGCAAAACTGCACGCCCGCACGATAGCCTCGAACTTGTTCGCCGCTACGGTCTCGAGCAGCCGGGCGAAGGTCCCGCAATGCGGCTCGAACGCGTAGACCCTGCCGCTTTCGCCCACGCGGCGCGCTGCCAGAGCCGTGTAGACGCCGATGTTCGCGCCGATATCGTAGAACACCTCGCCGGCCCCCACCGTTTGCCGCAGCCAGTCGCAGGTTCCCGGCTCCTTGGTGAACATGTCGCCGCAGCGCCGGAACTCCCGGAGGTTCTGACATCGGAAGCGGTACTCCTCGGCCCCGTCCACCACCACGATGTCTCGCACCAGCCAGGCTTGCAGCCGATCCCAGAGCAGGTTCCGGCGTCTTGCGATCCGCCCCGGGGGCCAGGTTCGACCGTCGATTCTCATCATCGCTCCAGTATTCTATGAGGGCTCGCGCACCCAGGCGTGCACGTCTCGATGACCTCGTGGGAAAGGACTCCGCCCCGGGCCGTACCCCCTGGGCAATCCGTCATGCGTACGTCTCGCTTCGGTGGTCCACCCCGTGTTCCAGCACTCTCAAGACCGGCGCCATCGAGGCGTCTTGGACGCGGGAGGACCCCCCGGATACCACCACCCATGAGTAAGTGGTAGCAATAATTTCAGCCGCCGGCGGCAACCGGGGCCGCCGGCGAGCCCTGGCAAGCCGTTGAATTTCCGAACGAACTTCCGCAGGTGGTGGGGGACGTTTCGCCGCGCCGCCGCCGAGACAGCGCCGAGACCCCGCCAGGGCGCCGCGGTGACGGAAGCCCGACTGGAGAGGCCGGAACCCGGCCGCGGGACCCTGCCGTCAGGGGCCGCGCCGAGAGATCAGGAGATCGGCCATTTTCGAGGTGCCGACGGGCGACCAATGGGCATGGTCGATGAAGAGCACGAGGCCGGCGAACTGGGTGCCCTTGTCGTCGATCTCCTGAAACGCGAGGTCCGCCATGTCGACGAAGTCGAAGCCGGCCCCTTGCGCCAGCCGCTCCAGGCTTTCGCGCTGCTCTTTGTGGCTGCGAAAGCGGCCGCCGCGATACGTTCTGAACCGGGTCAGATGGGGCACCACGTTGTAGATGTAAGGGGCGTAGATGACCGTTGTCTTCTCGATCCCCTGCTGGCGCGTGTAGTCCTTCAGAAAAGCCACGACCTCCTCGGGGGTGCCCATCGGCTTGTTGTTCTTGAAGTCGTTCTCGCAGTAGATGTAGATGAGCTCTCTGATCTCTCCGGGGTAGCGCTTCGCCGCGCGCTCGAGCGCGCAGGCGATCTCGTGGGCGTCGGCGCCCCCGATGCCGATGTTGACGTATTGCCGCGAGGGGTCTCGGGCCTGCAGGCGCGAGGCGAGGGTCTCCTCGTCGTTCAGCATGGCGCCGTTGGCGATGCTGTCGCCCGCGACGATCACCCGGTCCTCCGACTCCACCAGCGGCAGAGTCAGCCGCTCGCCCCATTGGTTCGTTCGCTGCCGGATTCGGCGGGTGGCATAGCGGTCGATGAAGGCCTGCACGTCGGGGCTGAGCTTGGCGTCCCTATCGTAAAACGCCGTCACCAAGGAGAACGGCTCGAAGAGACCGGCGCGAAGATAGGTCATTTCCTTATCGAGATTGGGCTTCTGCGCCTTGCAGCCGTCCACGGTGGTGTTGATGCGGGCCCGCTCGGTGCGCAGCTCGTCGTAGGTGGAATTGCCGAGCGCGACGCCATCGGCCTTGAAGTCGTCCAGAAGCGCTTCGAACTCCTCGGCCTTGGTGATCACAGGGGCGTAGAACCCGACGTCCCTGGTCCGGCCCCGGCCCAGAGCCTCCTTGACCAGATCGACGGTCTTGGAAGTGATGCTCGGCTGCGGCTTGTTGCCGCGCCACAGGGCGTAGAGCCCCTCCGCCATGACCAACGTGAACAGCGCTGCCACAACGACGATCGCGATGGCCTGCAGTCGTTGCTTGATCATCTCACCGCATCCGATCCATTCCAGGCCGGGCGCCCGGGTCCCGCGATCCCGGGCCACCTGCCTGTAGCTCAACGGCTTGCAAAGTCAAGGCCTCGCGGGAGGTCGCCCGCCACGCCGTCCGGACAAAGGCGCCCGCCAGTGAAGGCTGGAACAGGCCCAAAGGCTTGTGCTAGACGGAGGGCTCTCAAATTGTCAACACGCACGTCTCGTCACCACGCACTTCCGCGGCCGCCATGTACTTCTCCTTCGAGAATCTCGAATTCCTCTACGATCCCTACCCGATCGGTTTGGCCAAGCCCTTGATGGCGGAGGCGACCTACCAGGAACTCAGTGCCAACTTTCCGGCTCTCGAGCTCTTCCTTGCCCATAAGGACCTCGGCAAAGCGCACCAGAAATACACGCTCTCCGAGAAGCAAAATGCGGAGACCTACTACAGCTTCATCAAATCGAGCCCGCTGTGGCGCGATTTCCATGCCTGGGTCCGCAGCGATGAGTTCATCTACGGCTTCTTGGAGGCCCTGAAACGTCACTATTTGGATTTCGGGCTTTCCTACGTTCCGCCGAAGCAGAGAACCCTGCGGCGCCTGCGCGATATCGTTCGCGGACGCCTGTGCGACCGCTCGCCCCATCTTCACGCCCGCTTCGAATTCTCGGCCCTGCCGGCAGACGGCGGGAAGATCATCCCGCATACCGACGCCAGGCAAAAGATCGTGACCCTGGTTGTCTCCATGGCCCAGGAAGGCGAGTGGGATCCCGCCTTCGGCGGCGGCACGGACATGAACCGCCCGAAAGAGGTTCGCCACAGCTACAATTTCGTCAATCGCCAGGCCGATTTCGAAGATATGGAGATCGTGCACACCTTCGAATACCAGCCGAATCAGGCGGTGATCTTCATCAAGACGCACAATTCCTGGCATTCAGTGCGGCCGATGACCGGCGCCGGCTCGGGCGCGCTTCGCAAGACCCTCACGATCAACATCGTGAGGGATCGGTGACGTCCTCGGCGCTCGGAGGCGCGCGCGCTTCGTTCCCGCCGGCGGCCGAAGCCCGGTTGCCTCGGCCGGCACCGCGGGCCTACGATCGCCGGCCACGGACCGGCGGAGCCCTCGCGTAGATGGCCAAAGAGAACAAACGGTTGCGCAAGAAGAAGCGGGAGGTCCTGGTCTCGCTGTTCTTCTTCTTGCCGTTCCACCACCGGCTGGCGCTGGATAACTGGCTGCGCGGACGCAAAGAGGCGAGGGAGATCCGTCAGGCCGACGTCGTCATCGTGTCGCCCCCCAAGTGCGGTCGGACCTGGGTGCGGGTCCTGCTCTCTCGGTTCTTTCAGATCTGCCACGGCCTGCCGGACGATCGGCTGCTCGGCTTCGACAACTACCACCGCCTATGCCCGGCGGTGCCCAAGATCCGCTTTACCCACGACAAGTACGTCAGCGACTATACAGGGGAAGGCGACACCAAGCGCACCTTCTACGACAAGAAGGTCATCCTGCTGGTGCGAGACCCGCGGGATGTCGTGGTCTCGAATTACTTCCAGTGGATCATCACCATAAATCCCTTCAAGAAAAAGGCCCGCCGGGTCCCGGACGACCCGAAGTCCGTGCCGCTCTACGATTTCTTCCTGGATCCGGAGCTGGGGGTGCGCAAGACGATCCGCTTCCTCAACGCCTGGGAATCCGAACTGCCCAAGACGAAGGACTGCCTGATCGTTCGCTACGAGGATCTGAAAGCCGACACCGAGGCGGTCCTGAAGCGGATGCTGTCCTTCATGGCGCTGGCGTATTCCGAAGAGCAGGTCCGGGCGGCCGTCGACTACGCCTCGTTCGAGAACATGAGGGCCCTGGAGAAGAGCAACACGTTCGACTCCGGCAGCCGGCGCCTGGCGGCCAAGAACCCGGACGACGCCAGCGCCCTCAAGGTGAGGCGCGGCAAGGTCGGCGGCTATCGCGACTATTTCTCGAACGAGGAAATCGCCCACATCGACGGCCTTGTGGAGGCCCAGTTGTCGCCGATCTACGGCTACACCAGACGCTCCCATGACTTGCCTGCCGCATAGAGCCGCGACAGGACATGTCGGTCGACCGAACGGCGGGCGGGGCAACGCGCGCCCCGGGTGGCGGCATCGAGGTGCGGCGGAATACACCAATCCTGCTGGCGGCGAACCGAGCGGGGCGCCATCCCCGGCGCGGCCCCGGATCAACTAATCGGCGAGTAGTCCTTTGGAATTCCTGAGTTTAGAGGCCAGCGAGGTCGGCATCGACAGTGAGGGGCTCGCTCGGCTCTTCGACCCCTTCGTGGTGCGCTACTGCGACGCCGGCGACCCGGAGTGGACCAGCGAGATCCGCCGGCGGCGCCGGAAACTGCTGAAGCAGGGCCTCAAGCGCCTCGTGGGATGGCGCGGCGAGGGCGAGCGCGACAAGCAGACCGTCATGGCGGAATACGAGCGGTCCTGGGACAAGAAGGATTACGCCGAATATGATCCGGCCAGGCGCCCAAGGGCCGGGATCCCCTTCGAATGGCGCGACCGGCGAATGATCGCCTCGGAGATCGGCGCCACGCGCTATCGCCAGCTTCTGCTCTGCCACGTGGTCGAGACGCTGAAGCCGCGCAGCGTGCTCGAGGTCGGGTGTGGCAACGGAATCAACCTCCTCCTGCTGAGCGGGCGCTTCCCGGACGTCCGGTTCTCGGGCATCGAGCTGACGGAGGCCGGCCACCGGGCCGCGCGGGCGCTGCAGGACGAGCCGGAATTGCCGGCCGCGCTCGCCAATTTCGCGCCGCTGCCGACGCTCGATCCCACGGCCTTTCGTCGCATCGATTTCGGCCGCGGCAACGCAGCCGATCTGCCCTTTCCCGATGGAACTTTCGACCTGGTCTATTCCGTCCTGGCCGTGGAGCAGATGGAGCGGATACGCGATCAGGCGCTGGGCGAAATGGCGCGCACCAGCCGCCGCAACGTCCTCATGATCGAGCCCTTCCGGGACGTGAATCGCGACTTCTGGACGCGGCTCAACGTCTACCGCCGCGACTATTTTCGCGGATCGATCCAGGACCTGCCCCGCTTCGGCCTGGAGCCGCGACTGGTGACCGCCGATTTTCCGCAGGAGGTCTTCCTGAAGGCCTGCCTGGTATTGGCCGACAAGCGCGGCTAAGCGCGGCTAGGAGAACCACTCGGTGCGCTCGGTGCGCCCGGCGCGCTACGCGGCAGCTCCGGGACGTCGGGAGAACATCCCGGCTTCAGCCCGCCGGGCCCTCGGGCAGAAGCGGGATGCCGGTGGCGCGGTGAACGGCCTCCTCGCTCGTGTAGAGGTCGTGCCTCTGGCGAGCGAGGTACCGCAGGACCGTTATGTCGGTCTCGGCGTGGGCGCTCACCCGGGTGCCGCGCTCCTCGATCTCCGGGTTGTGCGCGTAGGCGTGGGTGAGCTCGAAGCTGAAGCCGGCGATCACGTAGCGGTCGTAGCTGTGCCGGGCCAAGCCCAAGGCCACCGCGATCACGCCGGTCGACGGCCGCTTCCTTTCCATTTGCGACAGCACGTCGTGGTCGTCGCCGCACAGCGTGCGAACCAGGCCGTCGTAGTACTTCTCGTCCAAGGCGACGAACGCGCCGAAACGGTATCCGAGGGCTTTGAGCTGCGCCTTCAGGTAGGCCGGCTGCATCCTCAGGATGCTTTTTCCGCGGAGGTTCTTGGCGAAAAAGAGCGCCCTCTTGATCGGCGTCATGCGCTCGGTGCGTCGCCACAGAAAATAGACCGTTCCGGTCTCGAGCCCGCGCAGCGCCTCCAGGCTCTGGCGGCCCGATCCGATCCCCGACGCCAGCATCGAGGTCATCACCGTGTAGACCGGATCCGGCAAGCCGTACCTGGCCGCCGAATGGCCCGAGGCGTTGGCGCAGGCGACGTCGTCGAAGCCGGCCTTCGGCGGCAGGCTCGGCTCCGGCATGGAGCCGAGTATCAGCAATGTCCGCATGATCTGCCGGTCCTCCTCCGTCTAAAGTCGCGCCTAGCGCGCCTTCGCGGCGCGGCCAATCTTATGGCGATCCGCTCTCATCCAGGCAAGCGCGCCTCGACCGCTTCAGGCGGTCGGTGCCGGCGCCCGGTCGGGGACCCGGCCCCCCGCACGGCCCGCAGCCGCGCAACGACCCGGAGGCCCCGTGCCACTTGCAGCCCGCCCAGCGGCCTGATATGAGCCCCCTCCACAAGCGACCCGTCGCATCGCGAACCAAATCCCGGGGTTGGCGGCCATGACACCTTGTGTCTTCATCCACACCAATCACAAG
>JAWWCG010000040.1:0-12553 GCA_033720555.1 Kiloniellales bacterium
CCGGCGCACGGCCCGGCCGGGCCGCGCGAGCGCGCTTACCGGCCCGCGGCGCGGCCTTGGCCGTCCGAGACCATGTCAGAGAGGTGGCCGCGCTTGACGTAGTAGGTGCAGCCCTCGTCGGAGCGCGGCGCATGGCCCTCGCCCGGCGGCAGGCGCAGCCAGGATCCCGGGCCGTAACTGCCGTCCTCGTCTTCGAGCCGGCCCTCGAGCACGAACACCTCCTTGCCGCCCGGCGCGACGTCGCGCGGCAGGGCCGTGCCCGGCGCCAGGCGTTCCAGGCACATGGTCTCGGGCCACGCGATGTCGCTGTAGAGCGGCAGGACCTCCTGGCCCGGCCGGTCGCCGGCCATCCACGGCTCGGCCCCGGTGTCGACGGCGATTTTGTCGCGTCCATCGCCGCCGTACTGGCACAGCTTGACGAACAGGACGCAGCCCTCACGGGAAAAGGGCGTGTGGCGGAAGCCCTTGGGATTGAGGAGATAGCTGCCGGCCGGATAGTCGCCGTGCTCGTCGGAGAAGACGCCCTCGAGCACCAGGATCTCCTCGCCGGCCGGGTGGCCGTGGGTGTGAAAGCTGGAGTCGGGCGCGTAGCGCACCACCGAGGTGACACGGCTGAACTCGCCGTCGATCAGGTCGAGGCGCTTGCGCCAGACGGTCGGGCTCGGGCTGGCCTGCCAGTCCATCTCCGCCGTGTGCATGACCACCCGGCGGGTAAAATCTGTGTTGAGTGACTGCATGGCTTTTTCGCGCTATTCGAGGTACTAGACGTTGCTCAATAGAGACTCCGAACATATCATCTTAGATGCTGGCTGCCAGGGTCCGGTGGGAGGTCCCCGGTGGTATATTTTTTTTCGAGCCCCCTGGTGGTGCCCATCGGCAGCGCGTCTGCCTCGTGCGACCGTCGTGCGGCCAGCGACCAGCAACGCATTCGGCGAATAGGGCGGCGGCCGGAGGAGGTCCGGCCGACGGGCTTTCCCGCCTCCGACGACCGGCGACCTGACGCGCGGCCGAAGCCGGGCCACAGCCGAAGAAGGAGGGGTGGGATATCGTTTCGCTAAGCGAGCATAAGCGCGGGCGCGGCAAGATCACCCTGCAAGAGGTGGCCAACAGGGCCGGCGTGTCGCCGATGACCGTGTCCAACTTCATCAACGACAAGTTCCAGTACATGTCGGACGCGACGCGCCAGCGCGTGGCCGAGGCGGTGGCGGATCTCAACTACCGTCCCGACACCGCGGGCCGCAGCCTGCGCTCGGCCCGGCACATGTCGGTCGGCATGATCGTGGTCGACGAGTCGCCGCTCTATCTCTCGGACGGCTCCACGACGCAGCTCGTCTCCGGTCTCGGCAATGCGCTCAACGCCGAGGGCTACACCCTGCAGCTCGAGGGCATGCGGGCGCGCGATCTGGAACGCTCGTCGCTGCTGCGCCTGGTGCGCACCGACGGCATGTGCGTGCTTTTGGCCGGCCAGCCGCCGGCGCGCCGGGCCATGCTGGCCAGCATCGAAAAGCTCAATCAGCCGCTGATCGTCTTCCACGAGCGGGTCGACAGCGATATCGAGGACCTCTGCTGCATCCACCTCGACGACCGCAAGGGCGGCGTCCTGCTGGCGGAGCACGTCTTCCGGCGCGGCGCCCGGCGCCTCATGATCGTCGAGATGGAGCTCAACCGCTGGCAATGCGTGGCCGAGCGGGTGCTGGCGATCCAAGCCGTCGCCGAGAAGCACGGCGGGCAGGTCGAGGTGGTCGGCTGCGCCAGCGGCGACTTCGCCGACGTGCAAGCCGCCGTCGGCGCCGCGATCGCCAGGTCCGGGGTTCCCGACGCCATCATGGGGGTCACCGACCAGATCGGCATCGCCGCCCTCAAGCTGCTAAAGGCGCGGGGCCTCAAGGTGCCGGAGCAGGTCATGGTCACCGGCTTCGACGCCTTCGACTTCTGGCAGTATTCCGACCCGGTGCTGACGACGGTCCGCGCGCCCGGCTACCGGCTGGGCCAGCTGGCGGGCCGGGAGATCATCCGGCGCCTCAAGGCCGGCGTCTTCGCCAAGCGGGTGATCAAGCTGCCGGTCGAGTTGGTGATGGGCGAGTCCACCTGAGCGCCGCCCGGCGGGCGGCTATCCCGGCGGCATCCCCTGACGTCGCGCCGCGTCGGGCCCGGCGCCGGGTGGAGGCGGCGGATCCCTTGTGGCATAGTCCGGCCGTTCGCTGCGGGTGGGGGGCGCCATCGGCAACAACGGGAATCTCGCCATGCGCAGAGTCATGCTCCGGACCCTCCGGACCGTAAGGCCGCTCCTGGCGCTCGCCCCGCTTCTCCTCGCGCTTCCCGCGGCGGTCGCCCAGGACCAGCCGCTGCACGACGTCCGGGTGGTCAAGGTGACCATGCCCGAGCCCGACGCGCAGGGGCAGAGCTGCGGGCTCGAGCGGCAGGCGCTGGAGCGGGCGTTCTTCGAGCCGCTGGGCAAGCGGGGCCTGGCCACCGCCGCCACCGGCACCGGCTATCGCCTGGCCCTGCGCACCACCACCATCACCTATCTGGAAGGCTCCTGCGTCACCTACGCCGAGGCGCAGCTCCTGCTGGCCACCCGCTATGTCGACGGCGTCAATCAGCAGGAGCAGAGCGGCAGCGTCCTGCTGTGGCACGACGGCGGCCTCTACGCCTCGGACAGCCGGGAACACGCCGCCGCCGTCGCGCGCGCGATGCGCACGCTGGGCGAGGACCTGGGCGCGCGCTGGGACGCGGCCAACGCCGACTGACGCCCGGCGCGCCGAACCCGCCGGGCGCGCCGGTCATCTCAAGGTCGCTCTGGCAGGGGTGGCGGACCCGCGGCCGCGCGGGCCCCGATCAGATAGCTAGGCTCTCGCCGCCGCGCGGCCGCGCTTGGCGGTGGCGTGCGGGAAGGCCACGACGGCGCCCGCCTGCGCTGCATCGCTCATGATGGTCCTGAGCTCGCCGAGGCAGCGCTCCAGGTTGGCGAGTTCGCGGGAGTCTTCCCGATCGTAGACTTCCATGCAGCTCAGCTTGATCTCCACCAGGTCGATCAAGGTCTCGAGCGTTCGTTTCGATATGCCCATTCCGTTTCCCCTTCGGTCTCGGAGCACATGAGAAAAAGCTTTGCCGTGGCTTCGTTAAGAACTGGTGAAGCCCGGCGCAGTCTTTTGTCGGCCCGCCGTCGAGGCCGACGGCGCCGAACGGCCCGAAGCGGCCGAAAGGGCCGGGGATAGGCCGGGGATAGGTCGGGGGGCAGGCGGGAGCGGGCGGGCCGTCGCTCCCTGCCGGGTGGCGGGAGGAAGGCCGGCAAATGGACCGGCCAATGGGCCGGCAAGGGGGCCGGCAAGGGGGCCGGCAAGGGGCGGGCGCGGGTCCGCGACGGGATTTCGCTCTTTTCCCGCTGCGCGGTTTTCGCTAGGTTGCGCCCGCCCCAGAAGCCTCCGCGGAGGGATGGCCGAGCGGCTGAAGGCGCTCCCCTGCTAAGGGAGTAGGCTCTGATAAGGGGCCTCGAGGGTTCGAATCCCTCTCCCTCCGCCATAACGCCCCGCCGATTGCGAGCCGGGGCCAGCGAGCAGGGCCTGTCCGCCGTCTCCAGGTGCCTGAGGTCCTCCGACAGGATGAGACTCAGCTAGAAATTGTGCGCCACTGGGCCAAGCACTGGGCGAAGTACAGCGGCCGTTGCTGAGATGGACGCTCCGCGACGGCGCGGAAGTCTCTCCCGGGCCGCCGGGACGCGATGAGAAAGGCTAGCCACCCAGGCCGGTGACCGGCCGACAGGGAAGGGCGCCGCTCACTCGCGACGGCCGCGCCTCAATAACTGTTCAAACTTGGATCCGGCGGTACTAAGCTGGGCGCGGACCGCCGCCAATCCACCCCCCCACATGCGGCGAGTTCAAATAATTGCGCGAGCCAAACGCGTAAATCACCAGGGAGGACACCGCTCATGCTCCAGCTCAGTCGGGACGACCTCGTCGCCGCCTACACGAGAATGCGCACCATTCGGGAGTTCGAGGACCGGGTGCATGAAGAATTCGCCACCGGCAAGATCCCCGGCTTCGTCCATCTCTATGCCGGCGAGGAAGCCTCGGCCGTCGGGGTTTGCATGCATCTGGGCGACAAGGACTACATCGCCTCGACGCACCGCGGCCATGGGCACTGCATCGCCAAGGGCTGCGACGTCGAGGGCATGATGAAAGAAATCTACGGTCGCAAGGACGGCCTGTGCGGCGGCAAGGGCGGGTCCATGCATATCGCGGACCTATCCAAAGGCATGATGGGGGCCAACGGGATCGTGGGCGGCGGGCCGCCGCTGATCTGCGGCGCCGCGCTCTCGGCCAAGACCCTGGGCACCGGCGGCGTTGCGGTGGCGTTCGTCGGCGACGGCGGGTCCAATCAAGGCACGACGCTGGAGTCCTACAACCTTGCCAAGGTCTGGAACTTGCCGGCGATTTTCGTCGTCGAAGACAACGGTTACGCCGAGTCGACCGCCAGCGCCTGGTCGGTCGGCGGCAGCCAGGTGAAGCGCGCCGAGGGTTTCGGCATGCCGGGCGTCGAGGTCGACGGCCACGATTTCTTCGCCGTTTACGAAACCGCCAAGGAGGCGATCGAGCGGGCCCGCGACGGCGGCGGTCCGTCGCTGATTCATGCCCGCCTCGATCGTCATTACGGCCACTTCGAGGGCGATGCGCAAACCTACCGGGGCGAGGGCGAGCAGGACCGGCTGCGCGCCGACACCGATTGCCTGAAAATCTTCCGCCGCCGGGTGGTCGAGACCAGCTTGCTCGACGATAAGACCCTCGACGACATCGATCGCGAGGTCGCCTCGCTCATTGGCCACGCGGTCACCGCCGCGGAAAGCGGGCCGCCGCCGAAGGCGGACGACCTGCTGACCGACGTTTATGTTTCCTATTGAGGGGAGGAAACGATGGCCAAGAAATCCTATCGCCAGGCGATCAACGAGGCGATCGCGCAGGAGATGCGCAGGGACCCGACCGTCATCGTCATGGGCGAAGACAATGCCGGCGGCATCGGCGCGCCCGGCGAAGACGATGCCTGGGGCGGCGTCCTAGGCGTCACCAAGGGCCTCATGCCGGAGTTCGGCCGCGAGCGAGTCTTGGACACGCCGATCAGCGAAAGCGCGTTCATCGGCGCCGCCGCGGGCGCCGCCGCCACCGGCTTGCGCCCGGTCGCGGAGCTGATGTTCGTCGACTTCATGGGGGTCTGCTTTGACCAGATCTTCAACCAGGCGGGCAAGTTCCGTTACATGTTCGGCGGCAAGGCGGTCACGCCGCTGGTGGTGCGCACCATGTACGGTGCCGGCTTCCGAGCCGCCAGCCAGCATAGCCAATGCCTCTACCCGATTTTCACCCATACGCCCGGGCTGAAGGTGGTGCTGCCGTCATCGCCCTACGAGGCGAAGGGGCTGATGATCCAGGCGATCCGCGACGACGACCCGGTGATCTTCTTCGAGCACAAGGTGATGTACGATGACGAGGAAGAGGTGCCGGACGAGGCCTACACCATCCCCTTCGGCGAGGCCAACCTGACCCGCGAGGGCGACGACGTGACCATCGTCGCGCTGGGCCGCATGGTGTCCTTCGCGAACCAGGTGGCGGACAAGCTCGATAAGGACGGCATCTCCTGCACGGTGGTCGATCCGCGCACCACGTCGCCGCTTGACGAAGATACGATCCTCGAATGCGCGGAGGAGACCGGTCGTGTCGTGGTGGTCGACGAGGCCAGCCCGCGCTGCAGCATGGCCACTGACATCGCCGCGCTGGTCGCCCAGAACGCCTTCGCTGCGCTCAAGGCGCCGGTCAGAATGGTAACGCCTCCGCACACGCCGGTGCCCTTCGCGCCGGAGCTCGAGGACGCATACATCCCGAGCGTGGCCAGGATCGAGGCCGAAGTGCGCGACGTCGCGGCTTACGCCCGATGAGCGAGCCCATTCAAGCGATCACCATGCCCAAGTGGGGCCTCGCCATGGAGGAGGGCATGGTGGCCGCCTGGCTGGCCGAAGAAGGCAGCGCCATCGAGGCCGGGCAGGATCTGCTGGAGATCGAGACCACCAAGATCACGAACGTGTACGAGGCGCCGTCCGCGGGCACTTTGCGGCGGCACGTGGTGGCGGAGGGCGCGACCGTCCCGGTCGGCGCCCTCCTGGGCCTCGTCGCCGAGCCGTCCGTCTCCGATGCCGAGCTCGACGCCTTCATCGAGCGTTTCAATGCCGACTTTGCCGTGGAGGCGGCGGCAGCGGAGGCGGAGGCGCCGGAACCGCAGACCGTCGCCGTCGGCGGGCTCAGCCTCAACTACCTGCGAACCGGCGAGCTTGGCGCGAGCCCGCTGGTCCTGATCCACGGCTTCGGCGGCGATTTGAACAACTGGATGTTCAACCAGCCCGTCTTGTCCGAAAGCCACGACGTGCTGGCGCTCGATCTGCCCGGTCACGGCCGCTCGAGCAAAGAGATCCGGGCTGCCGACTTGGCCAGTTTGGCTGGGGTGCTCGAGGACTTCCTGGACGCCGTCGGCGTCGGCCGCGCCCACTTGGTCGGCCATTCCCTGGGCGGGGCGATCGCCCTGCAGGTCGCCATCCGCGACCCGGAGCGGATTGCCGGGCTTACTTTGCTGGCGCCCGCCGGCCTCGGGCCCGAGATCAACACGGACTTCATCGAGGGATTCATCGACGCCGGCAAGCGCAAGGAGATGCGCGCCGTGCTCGAGCTCCTGGTCGCCGATCCGGCCCTGATCAGCCGCGACATGGTGAACGACGTGCTGAAATATAAGCGCCTCGATGGCGTCGATCGGGCGCTGCGGCAGATGGCGGACGCGCTTTTTCCCGACGGCCGTCAGGTGGAGATCGATGCCGCTGCTTTGTCGCGGATCGCAGCGCCGATGACGGTTATCTGGGGCCGGAACGATCTTATTCTGCCCGTCGCGCACGCCGACCTCTTGCCGGAGCGTGTCGAGGTCCATCGCCTGGCGGGCGTCGGTCACGTGCCGCACATGGAAGCCTCGGCCGAGGTCAATCGCTTGATTGAAGCAAGCCTGAGCGCCTAACCGCTCCGGCTCGACCTGGCTGTCCTCGGGTGCTGTTCTAAGTGCTGGCGTGAGTGTGCTCTGAGCCCGCGGCCCGGGCGCAGCGAAACCTGAGGGCCATCCTCAACCGGCCGCTGTCGTCATTCGCGACGAATCCTCGACAAGACCCTGCGCGGAGGCACCGTACGCCAGATACTTGCGTTGGGTGGAAATATGGTCCGCCAGATATTTGGCGTCGTGCCAGACGCCCCAGATGAAGGAGGACCCCCGTCGCGACAGCCATGGCAGTCCGAGGAAATAGATCCCGGGCTCGGCCGAAATACCTCGCTGATGCTTCGGTCTGCCGTCTTGGTCGAAAGCGTCAACCTGCAGCCAGCCGTAATCGACAGCGAAGCCTGTTGCCCAGATGATCGAGGTTATTCCGGTCTGCGCCAGATTCAGCTCGAGAATGGGCGTGGACACGCAGTCCGGGTCCGGCTCGATGGCGCGGGCCTCCGGTTCCTCAGGAAGGTGGAGACCGTTGCGGGCGACATAAGCGTCGGCCTCGTCCAAGACCGACAGGTAGTTCGCATCCCCGTGCGCAAGGTTGTCGGCGAGATCCGGAGCGAAGGTGAGCACGCCGTCCTTGAACGATTTCGTCATGCCGAGGAGCGTCATCCCCTGTGCGGCGAGATGCCGGAAATCGACCGTGTGGCCGCCATAGGCGCCGCTCACCGAGATCGTGACGTGCTCCATGCCCGACTCGGCGGCCTGGGCATCCCACTTGCCGAGGACCCCCAGCCACCAGACGAAGTCGCGCCCGCGATAGCGTCGGGGAGGGCGGTCGTGCGGGCCGACCGAGAGGTAAACGCGCCTGCCGGCGCGCAAGAGCTCGTCCGCGATCTGCACCCCCGAAGACCCCGCGCCGACCACCAGCACCGCGCCCTCGGGTAACTGATCCGGATTGCGGTAGGCGTTGGAATGGATCTGCATGATCCCGGCATCGTCAGGCACGACGGGTGGGATGACCGGGCGCTGGAAAGGTCCGGTGGCGGCAATGATGTAGGTGGCTTCGATCACGCCCTCCGACGTCTCGACACGGAAGCCGGCTCGACCGAGGTTCCTTTGCACATGCTTCACCTCCACGCCGCAGCGGACGGGGGCGGCGATCTTTTCCGCGTAGGCGACGAAATAGTCCGCAACCCTCTCCTTGGGGGCAAAGGCGTCGGGGTCGATGTCCGAGAACTCCATGCCCGGAAATCTGTCGTGCCACGCCGGACCATTGGCCACCAAAGAGTCCCATCTTTCCGAGCGCCAGCGTTCGGCAATCCGGTGCCGCTCGAGAACCAGGTGAGGCACGCCGCAGGCGCTCAGGTGCTCGCTCATGGCCAGGCCGGCTTGGCCGCCTCCCACCACGAGCGCCTCTACCTCTTCGATCGATGTTTTAGAGTCCATGTCCAGCAGTCCAAGATGTTCAACCTGCCCAAGCCTCAGCCTATGGCATCCGCTGGATCAGAAAAAACATCATTTCCTTATGCATTGGTTCGGTTTTTCCTAAGCATCGCGACCGATTCGGAGGCGCCGAACCGGGGCGCCCTCAGTCTCGATGGCGCCGCGCAAAGCGTTGCGGCCGCCCGGGCGATACCTTGGCGGCCGCCCGCGTCACCTGACCGTCACCGCGATGCGGTGGACCGCATTGTTGCCGAAGCCGCCGTGATCGAAACGCTGTTGAAGCGGTTGTGAGCGGCCTTCAGCGTCGGTGGCGCGACACATGAGCTCGTGCTCGCCAGGTGACGCGTCCCATCGGATGCGCCAAGCGCGCCAAGCATAGCGGCCGGTCTCCGGATCGAGCGCCGCGTCCTGCCATGCCCCGTCGACCGCGACCTCGACCTTGGCAACCGGCACCCCGCCGCCCGACCAGGCGCGCCCGAAGATCTCGACCGGCCCCCGCTCGACCAGGCGATGACGCGAGTACCAGTCGGGAATGCCGGGCGGAACCATCAAGGATTTCACGCGGATGGTCGTCACCGGAACGCCCGGCTCATCGGCGGTCTCCCGGTAGATGTACGTGCCGACTTGCTGGAAGCCTTCGAAATCGCGATCGATGACCTCGATGCGATCCAGCCACTTCACGCTTGCCATGCCGTACCAGCCCGGAACCACGAGGCGAAGCGGATAGCCGTGTTGCGGCGGCAGCGCGGCGCCGTTCATCGCCCAGGCGAGCAGCACATCCTCGCCCAGCGCTTGCTCGGGCCGGAGGCTGCGCCCGTAACGATGCTCGATCCCGGCGTCGAAGCCGCGGTCCCGGCCATAGAAAACGACATCGCGCGCCTTGTCCGCGAGCCCCGCCCGTTCCAGCAAAGGTCCGAGCGGCGTGCCGGTCCATTCCGCGGTCCCGACGGCTTCATGATGCCAGGGCTGGCTCTGGTTGCGGGGGAGAATGGTCGCCCGGCCGTTGCCGGCGCACTCCAGGGTGACGCGCAAGGTGCGCTCCGGGCAGCGCTTCAGGTCGGCGAGGGTGAGCTTGAGCGGCCTGTCGACAAGTCCGTCGATGTCTAAAGCCCAGTCCTCGGCCGACGGCACGAAGGGCACGTCGAAGTGGTTGAGCAGATAGTGCAGACCCACCGGCGTCAGCTCGTGGTGCAGCGACTCCAGCAATGTGCCCGAATTGCGATTGGCCAGTCGCACCTCTTCTCGCGAGAAGGGGCCTGCCGTAGGGTCTCGTTCTTGCGGGTCGAAGATCGGATGTCGTTTCGGGGGCATGGGTCCGAGTCTCGGTGCCATTTTCGCTTTCGAGCGTGTCCCAAGGTCTTCCAGATGGCAAGCTCGTCGATGAAGGCGAGAGCGGTATCCGACCGCCCGTGACCGGATCCGGAAGATCGCCCAGCGTGGCCAGCTCGATGTTTTCCCGCCCGCCTTCGATAGCTTGAGTCGCAAACGGCAGGAGCCGGCCATAATCGGTCATTGGCCTCGGGCCCGGCGAACGACCGCTTTCCGGATCACCAAAGCGGTCCTTCGGACAATGCTCTGCCGACGGCTCTTCATGAGCCAAAAGCGACGTAGCGATCCCGCTGTAGTCGCCTATGCGCCACTGCTATGCTAGGCAGTCAGGCAAGCCTTTTGCAGGAGTGGCTCCGAACGATGGACCTACTCGACCGACTAGATCTGAAGCGCGGTATTTTCAACGATAGGGTCGCCGTCGTTACCGGTGCAGCGCGCGGTCTTGGAGAGCAGGTCGCACGTGCGCTGGCACGGCTCGGTGCCGATACAATCCTTCTCGACATCCGGCCGGAAGGCGCGCATGTAGCCGAGCAAATCATGGCGGAAGGGGGAAAGGCAGAGTTTAGGCAGGTCGATCTGCGTGACCCGGCAGCGCTCGACGCATTTCAGAATGAGGTCCTTGAGAGTCGAGGCCGTGTCGATATCCTGGTGAACAACGCCGCCAAGCTCACCGGGGTTCCGTTGAGCGAGACACCTATGGAACTGTGGGACGATCTTTACCGCACGACAGTGCGGGCATCCGCCTTCCTGATCTACAAAAACCTTCCCGCGATGCGTGCGAACCGGTTCGGGGTGATCGCAAACACGGTCGCTGCGGAAGGCCTGTCCTATGGCGCCTACTTTTCTTCTGCGATGGTCGGCCAGCGGTCGATGGTGCTCTCCCTCGCGGGCGAGATTAGGAAGGACGACGGCATCAGTGTGTTCGGCTTCGCGCCAGGGGTGATGGACACCGCACTGGTGCACGAAGATGAAGCGACATTGCACTACTACGGGATGACCCAAGAGGAGTGGGTGCGAAACTTCGTCGACAATCCCGGTTATGATGGCCTAATGCCGCCCGAGGACTCCGCGGCCAGCTATGTCTACTGCCTCGCCCACGCACCCGAGTATCATGGACAGATCGCCGACGCATTCCACCCTTTGATCAATCACGGCATTGTCACACCAGCGGATCGCGACATGCTGCCGGGGCTGACCGACAATGTCGATGCGGCCGTTCGCCAGTGCAATGACTATGTCCAAGGCGTCTCAAGCCTGAATCGCAATCTCGAGCGTAGGATCGAGGAGAGGACGCGAGAACTGCAGGAGGCAAACCGACTGCTCGCCGAGAAAAAGCGCTATGTCGAAGATGTGTCTACGAGGATCTCGCGGTATCTTCCGCAACAACTTTACCAGTCAATCTTCAGCGGCAATGCGGGGACGGGAATCGAGGCCCGTCGCAATTATTTGACCGTCTTCTTCTCGGACATCCGAGACTTTTCGAAGCAAACAGAGCGTCTGGAGCCGGAAGCGCTGGCGGAAACTCTGAATGCCTACTTCTCGGCCATGACGGAGATTGCAAGGTTGCATGGCGCAACGATAGACAAGTTTATCGGCGACGCAATTCTGGCATTCTTTGGCGAGCCGGAGTCCGAGGGGCGGGAGAATGACGCGGTTCGCTGCATCGAGATGGCAATCGAAATGCAGAGGCGCATGGTTCCTCTCCGCAGTGAACTCGCGAAGTACGGGCTCCACAAGCCACTAGAGATTCGAATCGGTATCAACAGCGGCTATTGCACAGTTGGAAACTTCGGTAGTTACGAGCGAATGGATTACACCATCGTCGGAAGCCCGGTGAACCTCGCCTCACGCCTACAGGGTGCTTGCTCGCCGAACTCGATCTTGGTGTCAGCCTCTACGCACGCCTTGGTCTCGGATAGGTTCAGCTTTTTACCCCGGGGATTGCTTGCGCTCAAAGGTATTGCAGATCCCGTTGAGACATTCGAGATCCAATTCGAGATCGAGGCGATCTCTGAGCCAGTGGTTTCCATTGAGAAGCAACTGGAAGCGTTGCGCGAGCAGCTCTCGCACATTGATATCGAACGGCTTGGTGAGGCCGAGCGGAAGAACCTTCTGAGCGCGATCACCAAGTTGGCGAAAGGGTGAAACCACATTGTTCGAAGGATTGCAAATAGCGAGAACAGGACGTTGCCGGGTAGGGGGCTGAAACGTCTGGTTTCGGATCCATTAGCGGACGTTCCGGCTAGAGCAGTACCCGATCAGATTGAATCAACGCTGTTGGCTCTGGGCTGGATGGGCCCGCTAGGCGCGCGGCGAAGCGCGATGCGGGGACATCGGGCAAGCCCTGCAACGACGCGGAGCACCAGCCACCAAATTGGTTTGTGCCAACCCTAGGGGACGGGCGCTTTTGACCGGACGTCGCGTCGCTCGTCCTCGAATATGCGTCGGCATGTCCTTCGTTCTCGCTCCTAACGTCCGGTCAAAATCGCACCGCCAGCGTGGTTCAATCTGGTCGGGTACTGCTCTAGATACGCCGGATGTCCGTTTGGCTCGCAAGCAGTCATTCCCCGGAGATGAGCTGGCGCAGAGGGCGTTTCTCAGCCCCGACGTAGCAGACGGACGCCCATCGGCCGCTCGCAAGGCGCGCCCCCCTAAGCCCCGCCCGTTCCAGCAAAGGTCCGAGCGGCGTGCCGGTCCATTCCGCGGTCCCGACGGCTTCATGATGCCAGGGCTGGCTCTGGTTGCGGGGGAGAATGGTCGCCCGGCCGTTGCC
>JAWWCG010000041.1:0-12192 GCA_033720555.1 Kiloniellales bacterium
AACAGCGGCGAGGCATAGAGATGGCTGACGCCGAGCCGGGCGAGGTAGTCGGCGAGCGCCGCCGCCCGCGCGAAGGTCATGGCGTCGCGGAACTGCAGGCGGTATGTCGCCGAGGGAACTGCAATGTGCGGAATTGTCATCTGCGGGACTGTCATCCGCGGCTGCGTCATTCGCGGCGCGGCCGTTCCTGGGCGACGGCGCCGACGACCGCCGACCACAGGCGCGACTCCGGCGCGTCCTCGACAGTCGCGGGCGCGCGCAGGCGCCAGTTGGGATATTCCTCGTGTGTGCCGGGCACGTTGACCGGCGCCTCGGCGCCGCAGAGGTCCTCGAACTGCACGCCGAACAGGCGCGACGGCGTGCGCGCGAGGAAGGCATGGACGGCGGCGGCGAGGCCGGGCGTCGGCCGGCCGCCCTCGGCAGCGTCCGCGGCTGCGTCCCCGCCGGTGTCATCGGCCGCGCGCCGCACCGCGAAGGGACGCCGCGCCGCTTCGCGCTCCAGCTTGGCGAGAAGCGCGCGGCGGTCGCGCCGGCGGGCCTCGCGGGCGCCCGCCAAGCCCGCCGCGTCGAGCCGGCCGAGGGCGTGGAACAGCTCGAGGTCCTTACCCGCCCACCAGCCGGCGAAGGGCGCCAGGTCGTGGGTCGAGACCGTGACGAAGGCGTTGCGCGGATAGGCGCGCGCGGCGCGGAGGCCGCCGCGCACGTGTTCGAAATAGAGCACGCGGTAGGAGAGCGCGCCGACGCGCCGCAGGGTCTCGGAGAATCCCTCGGGCACGGTCCCCAGGTCCTCGCCGATGACGACGGTCCGCTGGGCCGCCGATGCCTCGGCGAGCGCGCCCAGCATGTCCGCGAAGGGATAGAGCAGGTAGCAGCCGTCATCGGCGGCGTAGCCGTGGGGGATCCAGAACAGGCGATAGAGGCTCATCGCGTGGTCGATGCGGATCGCGCCGGCATGGCGCATGACGATCTCGAGCACGCTGCGAAAGGGAGCGAGGTCCCGCCCCCGCAGGACCGCCGGCGACAGGGGGGCGAGGCCCCAGTCCTGGCCGTCCCGGAAGAACGAGTCCGGCGGCGCGCCGATGTTGGCGCCTGGCACCACCAGCAGCGGGTCGAACCAGGTGGCCGAGCCGTCGGGGGCGTTGCCCACCGCCAGGTCGAGATACAGTCCGATGCGCATGCCGGCCGCCCGCGCGCGCGCCGCCGCGGCGCCGAGCTGCGCGTCGGCGACCCATTGCAGCCAGAGATGGAAGCGCACCTCGCCGTCGTGGGCGGCGGCGAAGCGCCGCACCGAGGCGCTGTCGGCCGTCCGGTAGCCGCGCGGCCAGCCGTGCCAGCCGGCGCCCTTGCCCTCGGCGGCCATGTGGTGGGACAGCGCCTCGAAGCGGGCGTGGGCGCACAGCGCCGCGCCGCCGGCCTCGACGAAGGCCGCGAAGGCCGATCGCGCGTCGCGAGACCAGAGCGCGGGGCGCGCCTCGATCCGGCGCCAAAGCGCGCGCAGGCTCCCGAGCTTCAGCGCGGCGACGGCGCCGTAATCGATGGATTCGGCGCCGGCGAGCCGGGCGCGGGCGGCGCGGTCGACCGCCGGCGGCCCGCGCTCTGAGCTCGCCAGGCCCGGGATCCGGTCGAGGGCGATATAGAACGGGTTGAGGAAGCGGCGGTTGGACGGCGAGAAGGGGCTGCACCGCTCGGGCGCGGCGGTGAAGAGCGCGTGAAGCGGATTGACGCCGAGGAAGTCGGCGCCCGCCGCCGCCGCCCGTTCGGCGAGCCGCGCCAGGTCCTCGAAATCGCCGATCCCGTGGTTGCGCGCCGAGCGCAGCCCGTAGAGCTGGCAGGTGACGCCCCAGGTCGGGGCGCGGGCCAGCCAGCGCGGCAGGAAGCAGCGCACGTCCGGCGGCGCGGCGAGGCTCGCCGCGGCCGGGGTCGCAACGGGCGCCGGCGCGCCGGCGAGGCTCTTCGCCACCGCCGAGGCATCCTCGGCCGCGACCCCCATGACCTTCAGCAATCGGCGCTTGACGTTGTCGGACGGCCTGCGCCATTCGCCGGTCTCACCCCGGTAGGCGAGCTGGAGGCCGTAGGCCTCGGCCAGCCGGTCGAGCGGCTTTGCCCTCATGGCGAGGCGTCGCCCGCGGCACCGTCCGCTGCCGCGCCGTCGTCGAGCGTCACCGCCACGCTCCAGCCGGGCAGCGCCGCTCGGCCGGCGCCCGCGGCGAGGCCGGCCTCGGTTTCGAACAGCACCCGGCCGGCCGGCGCGAAGGGCGCGGCGCAGGCGTCGTCGCCCAGGTTGGCGATCATCGTCAGGCGGGCGCCGTCGCCAAGCCGCCAGGCGACGCCGATCGCGCGCTCGCCTTCGAGCGCCCAGGTTCCCGCGTTGCCGGCGATGCCCGCCAGCCGGGGCACGATCTCGCGGCGCCGGATCGCGAGCAGCTCGCCGACCAGCTCGTGACGGCGGCGCCCCTCCGGCCGATCGAGCGCCGCCCAGTCGAGCCGGGAGGCGGCGAAGGTCGCCGGGGCGTTGGGGTCGGGAATCCTCTCGCGCAAGGCCGGATCGGCGAAGCCCGCGAACTTGCGGAACTCCGCCCGCCGGCCGGTGCGCACTGCATCGGCGAGCTCGCCGGCGAAGTCGGTGAAGAAGCCGAACGGCCGGCGCTCGCCCCACTCCTCGCCCATGAACAGGAGCGGCACGTGCGGGCCGAGCAGCAGGACCGCGGTCAGCGCCTCGACCGCGCGCGGGGCGGCGAGGGCGCTCAGCCGCTCGTTGAAGGCGCGGTTGCCCACTTGGTCGTGGTTCTGGATGAAATTGACGAAGGCGGTGGGCGGCTGATGCGCGCTCGACGCGCCGCGCGGCGCGTCGTCCCAGAAGCGGGAGCGCTCGCCCTGGTAGGCGAAGCCCTCGGCCAGCGCCCGGGCGAGCTTGGCGGCCGGCTCGGCGACGTAGTCGATGTAATAGCCTTCGCTCTCGCCCGTCGCCGCGACATGCGCCGCGTGGTGGAAGTCGTCGTTCCATTCGCCGGTGTACAGCGTCGGCGCGCCGGCCTCGTCGCGCTCGTGCAGGACGGTGACGTTGCGGTCGTCCTCGGTGGTGAGATGCACGTGACGGTCGGCGATGCGGGCACGCACCGCCTTGGCGAGGCTCACCAGGATATGTTCGGCCGAGGGATCCTGGATTTCGTTGATTGCGTCCAGCCTGAGCCCGTCGAAACGATACTCCTCCAGCCAGTAGAGGGCGTTGTCGACGATGAACTGGCGCACCGCCGGCCGCTGATAGGCGATCGCCGCGCCCCATGGCGTCTGTCGGCTGGCGTCGAAGAAATCGGCGGCGTAGAGGTGCAGGTAGTTCCCGTCCGGCCCGAAGTGGTTGTAGACCACGTCGAGCAGGACCATCAGGCCCCGCGCGTGGGCCGCGTCGACCAGGGACTTGAGACCCTCCGGCCCGCCATAGGCGCTGTGCGGCGCGTAGAGCAGCACGCCGTCGTAGCCCCAGCCGCGTCGGCCGCCGAACTGGGCGACGGGCATGAGCTCGATGGCGGTGATCCCGGTCTCGACCAGGTGGTCGAGGCGCTGCTCGACGCCGGCGAAGGTCCCGGCGTCCGAGAAGGTTCCGGTGTGCAGCTCGTAGATCACCGCCTCTTCCCAGGGCCGGCCGCGCCAGCCGCCGGTGCGCCAGGCGTAGGCGCGCGGATCGACCAGCAGGGAGCGGCCGTGGACGTCGCCCGCCTGGGCGCGCGCCGCCGGGTCGGCGACCGTCGCGCCGTCGGGCAGCCGGAAGGCGTAGGCCCCGCCCGGCGCGAGGCGGTCGGTGACCGTCTCGAACCAGCCCTCGCCGGCGGGCGCCATCGGCAGCTCGGCGTCGTCGTCGCCCAGGACCAGCCGCACCTCGGCCGCGCTCGGCGCCCACAGCCTGAGGCGCACGCGACCGTCGCCGAGGATCTCCGGCCCCCAGCGCGTCGGATAGCTGAAGCGGTCGCTCATCGCGGGCGGGCGGCGAGGAGAAAGAACGAGCGGCCCGGCAGATCGAAGACCTCGCCGGCCGGATGGCGGGGCTCGTCCGGCTCGATCCGGCCGCTCGCCGTGTCGACCAGCAAGCGCCAGTCGGGCGCCAATTGCGGCTCGGGCAGGCGGAACGGGACGGCGTCGTGGTGGGCGTTCAACAGGACCAGCGTCCGGCTCGGCGTGTCGTCGTAGAGCAGCAGGCCGAGCGACTTCGCATGGGGGTCCTCCCAATCCTGCGGCTCCATCGCCGTCCCGTCGGGCTTGAGCCAGAGCACGTCGGGGATGGCGCTCTCGCCCATCGGCCGGCCGTGCAGGTAATTGGTCTGGCGCAACGCGGGCATCGCCTTGCGCAGCCGGATCAGGCCCCGGACGAAGGCGAGGAAGGCCTGGTCGCGTTTGGCGTGATCCTGCCAATCGAGCCAGGCGAGCTCGTTGTCCTGGCAGTAGGCGTTGTTGTTGCCGGCGAGGGTGCGGCCGATCTCGTCGCCCATGAGCAGCATCGGCGTGCCTTGCGAGACCAAGAGGGTCGCCATGAAGTTGCGGCGCATGCGCTCGCGCAGTTCGAGGATGGCGGGGTCGTCGCTTGGCCCCTCGACGCCGCAGTTCCAGCTTCGATTGTCGTCGTGGCCGTCGTTGTTGTCTTCCAGGTTGGCCTCGTTGTGCTTCTGCTCGTAGGAGACCAAGTCCTTTAGCGTGAAGCCGTCGTGGGCGGTGACGAAGTTCACGCTGGCCCACGGCCGGCGGCCGCCGCGATCGAACATGTCGGCCCAGCCCAAGAGGCTGCGCGCGGTATCCGGCAGAATGCCCTCGTCGCCCTTCCAGAAGCTGCGGATGCTGTCGCGGTAGCGGCCGTTCCACTCGGCGAAGCCCGGCGGGAAGCCGCCGAGCTGGTAGCCGTCGGGACCGATGTCCCACGGCTCGGCGATCAGCTTGACGTTGGACAGCAGCGGGTCCTGGCGAACCGCCTCGAAGAACACGGCGTGCTGATGGAAGGCCTCGCGTTCGCGCCCGAGGGCGGTCGCCAGGTCGAAGCGGAACCCGTCGACGTGGGTCTCCTCCACCCAGTAGCGCAGCGAGTCCATCACCATCTGCAGCACGCGCGAGTTCTTGAGGTTGAGCGTGTTACCGCAGCCGGTCACGTCGAAATAGAAGCGCGGGTCGTCCTCGAGAATGTAGTAGCTCGCGTTGTCGGCGCCCTTGAAGGACAGCGTCGGGCCGAGGTGATTGCCTTCGGCGGTGTGGTTGTAGACCACGTCGAGGATCACCTCGATGCCCGCCTCGTGGAGGCGGCGGACCATCAGCTTGAATTCGTGCAGGTCGCCCTGCGGCGAGATGTAGCGCGTCGCCGGGGCGAAGAACCCGATGGTGTTGTAGCCCCAGTAATTGACCAGGCCCTTCTGGACCAGGCGGCGGTCGTCGACGAAGGTCTGCACCGGCATCAGTTCGATGGTGGTGACGCCGAGCCGCACCAGATGGTCGATGACGTGGGGGTCGGCAAGCCCGGCGAACTTGCCGTGGAGCGGCGCCGGCACGTCGGGATGGAGCGCGGTCATGCCCTTGACGTGCGCCTCGTAGATGATGGTCTCGGCCCAGGGGATCTGCGGGCGGATGTCCGGGCCCCAGGTGACCGCCGGGTCGATCACCACGCACTTCGGCATGATGAAGGCCGAGTTGCGCCGGTCGATGGCGAGGTCCTCGTTGGGGTGCCCGACGCGGTAGCCGAACGCCGCGTCGTGCCAGCGCAGCTCGCCGTAGTAGGCCTTGGCGTAGGGGTCGAGCAGCAGCTTGTTCGGGTTGAAGCGGTGGCCCGACTTGGGGTCGTAGGGTCCGTAGACCCGGTAGCCGTAGAGCTGGCCCGGCCGGACGTCGGGGAGATAGCCGTGCCACACCTCGTGGGTATATTCCGGCAGTTCGATCCGCTCGATCTCGCGCCGGCCGTTGCGCTCGAAGAGGCACAGCTCGACCTTCTGGGCATGGGCGGAGAAGAATGCGAAATTGACTCCCGACCCGTCCCACGTGGCGCCCAGTTGGTTGGGCGTTCCGCTGCCGAGACGGCTCAAGAAGCGGCCCCGGCTTGGGCGGGCGCGAGAACCAGCGCGGCGAGCGGCGGCAGGGTGAGCTCCAGCGAGTGCGCCTGTCCGTGGCACGGCAGGTCGTCGGCCGTCACGCCGCCGAGATTGCCGACGTTGGCGCCGCCGTAGGGGGCGGCGTCGGTGTTGAGGATCTCCTGCCAGTGGCCGCCCGCGGGAACCCCGATGCGGTAGCGCTCGCGCACCACCGGCGTGAAGTTGAACGCCACGACCACCGGGTCCGCGCCGTCGCGCCCCTGGCGCAGGTAGACCAGCACGCTCTGCGCCGAGTCGCTCGCGTCGATCCACTGGAAGCCGGCGGGCTCGCAGTCGAGCTGATGCAGCGCCGGGCGCTCGCGGTAGAGCCGGTTGAGGTCGCCTATCAACCGCATGACCCCGCCGTGCAGGGGATCGTCGGTCAAGTGCCAGTCGAGCGACTGGTCATGGTTCCATTCCCGCTCCTGCGCGAACTCGCCGCCCATGAACAACAGCTTCTTGCCCGGGTGGGTCCACATGAAGGCGTAATAGGCGCGCAGGTTGGCGAATTTTTGCCAGCGGTCGCCCGGCATCTTGCCGAGCAGCGAGCCCTTGCCGTGGACCACCTCGTCGTGGCTCAGGGGGAGAATGAAGTTCTCGCTGAAGGCGTAGTGCAGGCCGAAGGTCATCTGGTCCTGGTGATGCCGGCGATAGATCGGCTCCTTGCGCATGTATTCCAAGGTGTCGTGCATCCAACCCATGTTCCATTTGTAGCCGAAGCCGAGCCCGCCGTGCTCGACCGGACGGCTGACGCCAGGCCACGCCGTCGATTCCTCGGCGATGCACAGCGTGCCCGGAGCCTCCTCGCCGATATTCGCGTTTGTCTGGCGCAAAAAGGCGATGGCGTCCAGATTTTCGTTGCCGCCGTGAACGTTGGGCACCCATTCGCCGGGCTGGCGGCTGTAGTCGAGATAGAGCATGGAGGCGACCGCATCGACGCGCAGCGCGTCCACGTGATAGTGGGTCAGCCAGAACAGCGCGTTGGCCTGCAGGAAATTCGACACTTCGCGCCGGCCGAAATTGTAGATCAGCGTGTTCCAGTCCCGGTGGAAGCCGAGCCGCGGGTCCTCGTGCTCGTAGAGCGCGGTGCCGTCGAAGCGGCCCAGGCCGTGCGCGTCGGAGGGGAAGTGCGCCGGCACCCAGTCGAGGATCACGCCGAGGCCGGCCTGATGGCAGCGGTCGACCAGGCGCGCGAAGCCCTCCGGCTCTCCGAAGCGGGCGGTCGGCGCGAACAGGCCGATCGGCTGGTAGCCCCACGAGCCGGTGAAGGGGTGTTCGCTGATCGGCAGCAGCTCGATGTGGGTGAAGCCGAGGTCGCGCACGTGCGCGATCAGGGCCTCGGCGAACGCCTCGTAATCGAGCGCGCCGCCGTCCGGCGCGCGCCGCCAGGAGCCGGCATGGACCTCGTAGATCGAGATCGGCGCCGAAGGGTCGATGGCGGCGCCACGGCGGGCCAGCCAATCGCCGTCGCCCCAGGCATGGTCGGGCAGGCCGTGCACTTTGGAGGACGTGGCCGGCGGCGCCTCCTGCCAGAAGGCGACCGGATCGGCCTTCAGCGGCAGGCGCTGGCCCCCTGCGCCGACGATCTCGTACTTGTAGAGCGCGCCGCGCGCCAGGCCCGGGACGAAGAGCTCCCACAGCCCGCCCTCGTGGCGCTTGCGCATGGGATGGCGACGGCCGTCCCAGCCGTTGAAGTCGCCGACCACGCTGACGCGGCTGGCGTTGGGCGCCCAGACGACGAAGGAGACGCCCGCGATGCCATCGACGCTCGTCGGTTGCGCGCCCAGCTTGGCGTAGAGCCGGCGGTGGGTGCCCTCGGCCATGAGATAGACGTCGACCTCGCCGAGGATCGGGGGAAAGCTGTAGGGGTCGTCGATCTCTCGCACCTCCTCGCCGCAGGCCAGGCGGAGCCGATAGGCGAAGGGCTTGCGGCGCCGCGGGATCGCGCCGACGAAGAAGCCGGCATCGTGCAGACGCGGCAGCTCGGCGACGCGGCGCCCGCTCTTGCGCTCGGTGACTTCGACCGCCGTCGCCTCCGGCGCGAAGACGCGCAGCGTCAGGGGCTCCTCGCCGCCGCCATGCAGGCCGAGAATCGCGAAGGGATCGCCGTGCGCGCCGCGCGCCAGCGCGTCGATCTCGGCCGGGTCGGGCAGGCGCGCGACCGGCTTTGCGGCGGCGCGCGAGGTCATGACGCCGACCCTTCGCGCGCGAGGAGGTCGAGAATCCCGCGCACCGGGATCGTCACCCAGGCCGGCCGGTTGGCCGCCTCGTAGCCGATCTCGTAGACCGCCTTCTGGATAACGAACAGCTCCAGCAAGCCCTGGGTGGTCTTCTCGTCCGTCGGATGGCTGGACGTGCCGGAGACGCCGTCCAGGTAGGCGTCGACGAACGCCTGGGTCGCCTGGTCCCGCCAGAGCCGCGCCCGCCGCCGCTCGGCCTCCAGCGTCTCGCCGACCACCTCGCGGCGCCGGTCGAGCGCCATCCACGCCAGATAGTCGAACGAGCGGACCATGCCGGCGACGTCGCGCAGCGGCGAGGATTTCATCCGCCGCTCCTTGAGGCTGCGCTTCGGCTCGCCCTCGAAATCGACGATCAAGACGTCGTCCTGGCAGAGCAGCACCTGGCCGAGATGGAAATCGCCGTGGATCCGCGACCGGCCGCCGCTGGGAGGGAGCGCCGCCAGCGCGCGGGTGCGCGCGATCAGGACGTCCTTGGCCATGAGCAAGCGCCCGATGTCCTCGGCCAGCCCTTCTGGGGCCTTCTTCGCGTGCTTGCGCAGGGCGGCGAGGTTCTTTCGGATCTCCTCCGCCACCGCGCTCGCCCACGCCTTGAGGTCGGCCCTGCGGATCGGCTGGACGGCGAAGGCGGGATCCTTGGTCGGCGTGGCGAAGGCGGCGTGGAGCTCGGCGGTGCGGCGGCCGAGCACGGCGGCGAGATTGAGCGGATAGTCGAACGGCGCGGCGTGGGGATCGGTGTCCGGGGACACGGTCATGGCGGCCTGCGCGGCCTGCTCGAGATCTCGGGTGAGCGCCTCGAGCAGGGCGGTCCAGGCGTCGCCCTGGTTGTAGGCGAAGGCGAAGGCGGTGGCGAGTGTCGTCGCCTCGCCGTCGTCGCTCTGGTAGGCGGCCGAGCCGAGGTAGCGCGGCGTTCCCGTGAAGCCGGCGGTCTCGGTCAGGAAGCGACCCACCTCGACGTCCGGCTGGATGCCGGCCTGCAGGCGGCGATAGATCTTCAGTATGATCCGGTCGTCGAGAATCACCGAGACGTTCGATTGCTCGACGCCCAGCCGGCGCGCCGCGCCCGGGCGGTCCATGTCGCGCAAGGCGTCGGTCGCCTCGCAGGCCAACGTGCCGCCCTCGGCCTTCAGCGGCCGGCCGTCCTGAATCGCCGTCGCGAGCGTGAGGGCGAAAGCGTCGTCGAAGGCGCCGTCGATCACGGCGCCCAGCCGCGGCCCCTTGCGCGCCTTGGCCAGCGTGCGCGACAGCAGCGGCGCGTCGTGGCGCAGATACTCTTCGCCCCAGCGCAGGACCAGAGGCACGAAATAGCGGCTCGAGGCCTTGCCCGAGGCGATCTCGGCCAGTGTGAGCGCCTGGTCGCCGTCGCCCAGCGTCCCCAGCAGCCGCACCGAGACCGCATCGATGCGCCCCTCCTTGTCGCCGAACCAGCGCTGCAACGGCAGGAACTGGGGCAGAATGTCGCGCTCGAGCTGGCGCCGCTCGCGGCCGGTGACGACGCTGCGGACCGTGCCGTCGGAGGCGGTCAGCGTCACGAACTCGGGCAGCACCTCGGGAACCGTCTCGTGCCAGTCCGGCACCTCGGCCTCCTCGGCCAGGATGAACCAGTAGAAGCCGTGGCCCGGCAGGGTCAGCAGATAGGGCAGGTCGCCGATCGGCGGAAAGGCCGAGCGGCCCGCCAGTTCGACCGGTACAACGCCGCGGTGGGCGGAAAGGTCCAGCTCCACGGCCTGGGCCGAGCGGGACAGGTTGGCGACGCAGAGGATCCGTTCGGCCCCGTACTCCCGGACGTAGGCGAGGACCTTGCGGTTGCTGGGATAGAGGAACTCGATCGTGCCCTGGCCGAAGGCGCGGTATTGCGCGCGCACCGCCAGCATGCGCCGCATCCAGTTGAGCAGCGAGGAGGAATCGTTCTCCTGGGCCTCGACGTTGATCGACTGATAGCCGTAGATCGGGTCCATGACCGGCGGCAGGTAGAGCTGCTGCGGGTTGGCGCGCGAGAAGCCGCCGTTGCGGTCGGCGGTCCACTGCATCGGCGTTCGCACGCCGTCGCGGTCGCCGAGATAGTAGTTGTCGCCCATGCCGATCTCGTCGCCGTAGTAGAGCACCGGCGTGCCGGGCATCGACAGCAGCAGGCCGTTCATCAGCTCGATCTTGCGCCGGTCGTTCTGCATCAGCGGCGCCAGCCTGCGGCGGATGCCGAGGTTGATCCGCGAGCGCGTGTCGGCGGCGTAGGTGCGCCAGAGGTAGTCGCGCTCCTCCTCGGTCACCATCTCGAGGGTCAGCTCGTCGTGATTGCGCAGGAAGATCGCCCATTGGCAGATGCCGGGAATCTCGGGCATCTGGCGAATGATGTCGGTGACCGGGTGGCGGTCCTCCTGGGCCACGGCCATGTAGATCCGCGGCATCAGCGGGAAGTGGAAGGCCATGTGGCATTCGTCGCCGTCGCCGAAGTAGGGCGCGGTGTCCTCCGGCCACTGGTTGGCCTCGGCCAGCAGCATGCGGTCCTGGTATCGCTCGTCCAGCGCGGCGCGGATCTTCTTCAGCACCTCGTGGGTTTCCGGCAGGTTCTCGTTGTTGGTGCCCTCGCGCTCGATGAGATAGGGAATCGCGTCGAGGCGCAGCCCGTCGACCCCCATGTCGAGCCACAGGCGCATGGTCTTGATGACTTCCTTGAGCACCCGGGGATTGTCGAAGTTGAGGTCGGGCTGGTGGGAATAGAAGCGGTGCCAGAAATAGGCCTGGGCGACCGGGTCCCAAGTCCAGTTCGACGTCTCGGTGTCGAGGAAGATGATGCGCGTGCCCTGGTAGCGCTGGTCGGTGTCGCTCCAGACGTAGAAGTCGCGCGCCGCCGAGCCCGGCTTGGCGCGCCGCGCCTTCTGGAACCAGGGGTGCTGGTCCGAGGTGTGGTTGATCACCAGCTCGGTGATCACGCGCAGGCCGCGGCGGTGGGCCTCCCGCACGAAGCGGCGGAAGTCGCGCATCGATCCGTAGGCCGGGTTGACCCGGCGATAGTCGGCGATGTCATAGCCGTCGTCGCGCAGCGGCGAGGGGTAGAACGGCAGCAGCCAGATCGCCGTCGCGCCGAGCGCCTGCACGTGGTCGAGGCGTTGGATCAGGCCGGCGAAATCGCCGATGCCGTCGTCGTTGGAATCCTGGAACGCCTTGATGTGGAGCTGATAGATGACGGCGTCCTTGTACCACAGCGGGTCCGGGGCGAGCCGGTCGGCCCGCGGGGCCGGCTGGGGCGCCGTCAGGGGGGGCGTCAGGGGCGCCGGGGTCTCGCTATCCATCGCCGTTTCCTTCACCGGGCGCCGTCGCCGGCGATCAGCCGCCAGATGGCGTAGGGCCGCACCGCGGGGTCGAGGTGCAGGTGCTGGATCTTGCCGGTCCAGGTGAAGCGCTCGCCGCTGACCAGGTCCTCGACGTCGATGGCGGCCTCGTCCGTCAGGCCGAACTCCCAAAGGGGCACTTCGAAATCCGCCCCGTGGGCGGCGTGCGGATCGAGGTTGACGGCGACCAGGACGAAGCTCTCCAGGTCGGGCGTGCGCCGGCCATAGTAGAGGATGTTGTCGTCCCAGGCGTTGTAGAAGGCGAGGTTGGTGAACTCCTGAAGCGCCGGATGCTCGCGGCGCAGGCGGTTGACCAGCGCGATGTCCTCGCGGATATGGCCGGGCCGGTCCCAGTCCCAGGCGCGGATCTCGTACTTCTCGGAGTCCAGATATTCCTCCTTGCCCGGGATCGCCGCCGCCTCGCACAGCTCGAAGCCGTTGTAGACGCCGTAGTTGCCGGCCAGCGTCGCGGCCAGCACGAGGCGGACCTGAAAGCCGGGCCGGCCGCTGGTCTGCAGGTAGTAGGGGTTG
>JAWWCG010000042.1:0-12140 GCA_033720555.1 Kiloniellales bacterium
AGCTCCACCAGGCCGTCGCCATGGGTCTCGGACACATCGCGAGCACCGCCGAGGCCCTGCGGCGCGATCGGACCAGCCGGGCGCTGACGGTCGCCACCTCTCTCGCCTTCTCGGCCTTTTGGCTGATGCCGCGCCTGCCGGCCTTCCATGCCGCCTATCCGGCCTTGGAGCTGAGGCTATCGACCAGCGACGCCGAGGCGGATTGGTACGCCGACGATGTCGATGTCGCCGTGGTCTTCGGCCCCAATGCGCTCGATGGCTGGATCTCCGAGGCTCTCTTCGGCGACGAAGTGATCGCCGTCTGCCGGCCGGACTATTTCGGCGCCCGGGGCCTGCCCGAAGCGGTCTCCGCCCTGCGGGAGGAAACCCTCCTGCAGATGGACTCGCCCTACCACTCCTGGATCGCCTGGCCGGACTGGCTCGCGCGCAACGGGGCGCCCTTGGACCGCCCGCCCCGAGGCCCCCGCTTCAACAATTACTCGATGGCCGTCCAGGCGGCGCTCGACGGCCAAGGCTTGGCGCTCGGCTGGCGACGGCTGATCGCGCCCCAGTTGCGCGAGGGTCGGCTAGCGCAAGTGACAGCCGGCCGTGTCAGGCCGCCGGACGCCTATGTCCTTTTGATCCAGGAGCGCGGCAGCCAGGACCGCCGCGTGGGCGCCTTTCGCGATTGGATCCTGGACGAGGCCAGGAGGGACTGGCGATGAGCGGCTTCGCCGCCCGGCACACGCCCTTGCGCCCTATTGGGCGGCCAGTTCGGCGCTCTTGCTGCGCATTTGCTCGATAAGGCCGTCGATGCCGTAGGTTCTGGCGATTTCGCCGTATTCGTGGCGCAGGGAGATCGCCATGCTGACGCCCTCGGCCACGACATCCAGGATTTTGTAGGACTCGCCGGTGTCCCGGACGCGCCAGACCACCGAGATCGGCTCGCCTTCGGCGCGCGAGATGGTGCTTCCGACCTTGAACATGCCGGACCGCGTCGGCTCCGGCTGAACCGATTCGACCGTGAAGGCCTCTTCGTTGTATTTCGCGAATTGCGGCAGGAAGCGCTGCATTTGAAGCTCCTCGAAGGCCGCGGTGAAGTCCCGGCGCTGCGCCTCGGTGGCGATGCGCCAGTATTTGCCGAGCACGAAGCGGCTGATCGTCGGGATATCGAAGGACGAGCGGAACAGCTCGCGAAAGCTCTCCTGCTTCTGAGCTTCGGTCAGACCCTCGCCGCCGAGCCTGTCCGAGGCCTCCCGGCTGAGCGCCTTCAGGAAGGCGCCAGCATCCGCCTCCTTCGCACGCCCGGCCGCAGGGGCCAGAATGCCGAAGCAAAACGCCAGCACGGCGATCGTCTGCATCGCACGAAGAGCCTGCATCCTCACCCCTCCCTTGGCCGTCGCGGTCGTCGCCGCCCCCGGTCCCCCCGATCATAGATCAAAACGGGGCGATTTTTAGCCATTTCAAACGCTTTGCCGGCGCGGCTCAAAGCTTTTCCCAGCAACTTGGATGCCACGCCTCGGGCGCCGGTTCGACCAAAATTGCATGGCTGGCCTGTGAAATCTGAGATTGTCCACGGGCCTCGGAATCATGATGTTCCGGATCTAAGATGAAACCAAGGCTTCGGCCTCAGGGAGGAGAGCGCACCATGACGGGCTTCCTGTTTCTCAAGTCCGAGCGGGTCGGCCACAAGAACGGCTCGCGCCGGCGCATCACCGACGGCGGAATCGACGCGAAGCTGCTTTCCCTGCTGTCGGCACGCTACGTCTGATTTACGACCGAAACATCGGTCGGGGTAAGACACCTCGAAATACGCCAAGTGTCCGCTAGGACTCGGGCCCCAGTCCTCCCTGGGGCTCGAGTGCTGTGCGGGCATGGCCGCTGCGGGAATCTCTGCTGCGGGTGCGACTGCGCGGCCGCTGTCGTTTCCGCCTCGCCATTGGGGGCCGGCTTTCTATACTGCGCCCCATGATCCTTAGCGAACGAGACCGCCAGGCCCTCGCCGGCGTCCTGACCGACGCCCAGTTTCCGGAGCTGCCGAATTTCCATCGCGGCAAGGTCCGGGACTCCTACGATCTGCCTGACGGGCGGCGGATCATGATCGCGACGGACCGCCAGTCGGCCTTCGATCAGGTCCTGGCGGCCGTGCCGTACAAGGGACAGACCCTGACCCAGACCGCACGGTTCTGGTTCGACCAAACCGCAGACCTCTGCGAAAACCATGTCCTCGACTATCCCGACCCGAACGTGGTGGTCGGCCGGCGCCTCGCCATGTTGCCGGTGGAGTTCGTGGTGCGCGACTACCTCACCGGGTCGACCGAGACCAGCATATGGCCGATGTATGACGGCGGCGCGCGGGTGGTTTACGGCCATAGGCTGCCCGACGGCCTGACCAAGAACGCGCGGCTGCCGCAAACCCTGATCACGCCGACGACCAAAGGCGCCACCGGCGCTCACGACCGGCCGATGACCGCGGCCGAGATCGTCGCCGAGGGCCTGATGAAACCGGACCAGTGGGACGAGGCCGCGGACAAGAGCCTCGCGGTCTTCGCCCGCGGCCGGGAGATCGCGGCCCGGCAGGGCCTGATCCTGGTCGACACCAAGTTCGAGTTCGGGCTCGACGACAGTGGCCGCCTGGTGCTGGCCGACGAGATCCTGACGCCCGATTCCAGCCGCTACTGGCTGGCGGCCAGCTACCCCGAGCGCCACGCCCGCGGCGCGGAGCCGGAAAGCCTCGACAAGGAATTCCTCCGGCTTTGGATTCGTGAGCGCTGCGATCCCTACCGCGAGCCGATTCCGGAGATTCCCGACGAGACGCTGATGGCGTTCAGCGCCCGTTATATCCGCCTCTTCGAGACGGTGACGGGGCGGTCCTTCCGCTATCCCGACCCGAAGGTGCCGGTTAGGCCGCGGGTTCGCGACGCCTTGGCGGCGGCCTTCAAGGACTATTTCTGACTTGGGCGCCCGGCTAGACCGATACGCAGGGCTTGGCCCAGTTTTCCCGCCCGGGAGCCATTCAAAGGGAGCCGATGATGAGAACGTTCTGTGTCGCAGTCCTGACCCTCGTCCTGTCGACGATGGGCGCCCAAGCGGAGGACGGCCTGGTCAAGAAACTGAGCGCCCGCGGCGTCCAAACGACCATGGATAGCCTGCAGAACCTGGTCGAGAACAAGGGCCTCACCGTGTTCGCGCGAATCGATCATGCCGCCGCCGCCGCCGAGGTGGGCGAGGACATGCTGCCGACACAGCTCCTGGTTTTCGGCAATCCGGCGATCGGCACCCAACTGATGACCAGCCAGCGCACCGTCGGGATCGACCTCCCGATCAAGGTCCTGATCTGGGAGGAGGCCGACGGCAGGGTCTGGATCGCCTACAACGACCCCGCCTATCTCGCGGAACGGCACGGCATCAAGGACCGCCGTCCGGTTCTGGAGAAGATGAAGGCCGCGATCAGCGGCATCGTCTCGGCCGCCGCCTCGCCATAGGGCCTGGTTCGACGCGGAGCGCCTAGAACCAGATCAGCCAAACCAAGAAAATCACGATCAGCAGGACGACGTCCCAGAAGATGAGCTCGCCCAGGCGCAGCCATTGCCGTGGCTTGTTGACCCGATGGAGGAAGTAGCCGACGGCGGCGGCGAGGGCCAGGGGCACCAAATGAACCAGGCCGCTCATGGAACCCGCCGGCCGCTCTCGCGGTCGAAGAAGTGCATCGCCTCCTCGGGAAACGTCACGTCGACCCGGGCTCCGGGCGTCAGCTCCTCCGCCCCGCGAAGCGCGCGCACCACGATTTCGGCGCCGCCATTCTTCAGGAATATCAAGGTGTCCGGTTCGACCTGCTCGACCACGTCGACCGAGAAGGAGCCGGCCTCGCCGCCTCGCCCGTCCGACAGGACGAGATCTTCCGGGCGGACCCCCAGGACGATGGGGCCGTCGCCCCGGCCGGGTGCCGCTATGCGCAAGGATCCGGCGCGGAAAACGCCGTCGCGCACCTCCCCCTCAATGGTGTTCATCGCCGGCCGGCCGATGAACTCGGCGACGAACCGGGTGGCCGGCCTACGATAGATCTCCCGCGGCGTATCGAACTGGATCAAACCGCCGCCCCGCAAGACGGCGATGCGCGTGCCGAGGGTCATCGCCTCTTCCTGGTCGTGGGTCACGAAGACGAAGGTGGTTCCCAATTCGAAGTGGAGGCGCTTCAGCTCGGTGCGGGTCTGCAGCCGGAGCAGCGCGTCGAGGTTGCTCAGCGGCTCGTCCATCAAGCAGATCTCCGGCCGCCAGACGAGCGCCCGGGCCACCGCCACGCGCTGGGCCTCGCCGCCGGAGAGTTGCCGCGGCCGCCGGTCGAGCAGAGCGGCGATGTCGAGCATGGCCGCGGTCTCGCGCACCCGGCTGTCGATCTGCTCGCGCGCGAGACGCCGGATCCTGAGGGGATAGGCGATGTTGTCGTAGACGCTGCGGTGCGCGTAGAGCGCATAGTTCTGGAACACCATGCTCATGCCCCGCTGGCGCGGCGGCAGGTCGGTGATGTCCCGGCCGCCGACCCAGATCCGGCCGCCGGAGGGCTCCTCCAAGCCCGCCAGGATGCGGCAGGCGGTCGTCTTGCCGCTGCCGGAGGGGCCGAGCAGGACGATGAACTCGCCTTCCTCGAAGCTGAGGCTGAAGCGGTCGAGCGCGACCGTGCCGTCGGCGAAGACCTTGCGGATATCCTTGAACTCGACGCTCATGCGTGGGCTCAGCCCTTGACCGCGCCGAAGGTCAGGCCCCGGACCAGGTGGCGCTGCACCAGAACCGTGAACGCGATGATGGGGAGCGTGGCGACGACGGCGACCGCCGCGACCTGTCCCCACAGGGTGCCGTGCGGCGTGATCAGGCCGGGAATTCCCACCGTCAGCGTGCGCCCCTCGAAGGCCACCAGAATGAAGGCGTAGAGGAACTCGTTCCAGCTCAGGATGAAGCAAAGGATCGCCGACGCCGCCAGCCCCGGCGCCGCCATGGGCACCAGCACCCGGACGAAGGTACCGGCCCGGCTCAAGCCGTCCATCTGCGCCGCCTCGTCCACCTCCTGCGGAATATCGGCGAAGAAGCCTCGCATCATCCACACCACGAGGGAGAGGTTGAACGACGTATGGGCGATGATCACGGCGATCAGCTTGTCGGTGATGCCGATCTCGGTGAACAGCAGGAACATGGGCACGACGATCGCGATCGGCGGCGCCATGCGGGTCGTCAGGAAGAAGAAGAAGAGGTCTTCCTTGCCGGCGAAGCGGCGGCGCGCGAACACGTAGGCCGCCGGCGCGCCGACGACGAGCGACAGGACGGTCGTCGAGCAGGCGACGATGGCGCTGTTCCAGACGAGGGGGAGGTATCCCTTGTCGATGAAGACCTTGGGATAGTGGTCGAAGGTCGGCGAAAAGATCCAGACCGGCACGTCCGCAAGCGCGTCGATGCGGGTCTTGAACGAGGTCAGGACGATCCAGACGTAGGGCGCCAGCGCCATCACCAGCACCGCGATGACCACCGCGAGGGCGACGGCCTGCCAGCCTCGCGTCATGACCCCGCGCGCCGGGTCGCGCTCGCCCGGCCCTCCTGCCAGAACACCGCCTTGTAGAAGATCGCGCAGAGGATCAGGACGACGAAATAGACCATGAACGCGCAGGCCGCGCCGTAGCCCAGGTCCCAGTCCTTGAAGTTCATGCGATAGGTGTAAATGGACAGCAACTCGCTCGCCGTTCCCGGTCCGCCGCCGGTCAGGATGAAGACCTTGTCGAACTCCTTGAAGGCGTCGATGCCGCGCAGCAGCACGACCAGGGCGATGATCGGCCGCAACAGCGGCAGGGTGATGTCCCGCAGGATCTGCGCCGGGCGCGCGCCATCCATGACCGCGGCCTCGAAGGGCTCGCGGGGCAGGCTCATGAGCCCCGCCAGCATCACCAGAACCACGAACGGCGTCCACTGCCAGACATCGATGGCGATGATCGTCGGCAGCACCAAATCGGCGTCCGACAGCAGGACCTCCTGTTCGCCCAGCAGGCCGACGCGCCGGAGATAGAAGGTCATCATGCCGAAGTCGCCCTGCAGCAACAGCTTCCAGATGAGGCCGATGGCGACCGGGGCGAGCATCATCGGCACCATCAGCATGGTCAGCACCAGCCTGCGGCGCTGCAATTGATGAAACAGCAGCAGGGCGAGCGCGAAACCGAGGAGCAACTCGATCCCCACCGCGACCAACATGAACCGCACGGTCAGCAGGAAACTGTCCCAAAACAAGGGGTCGCGCATCAAGCGGCGAAAATTGTCGAAGCCGACGAAGTTCCCGGTGCGGTCGGGGATGGCGTAGCTGAGGTCGGTAAACCCGGTCCACACCATGAACCCGAACGGTCCGACGAGGATAAGGAGGAGGAGTAACAGGGCCGGCGTCAGAAACCACGCGGTGACGTAGCGATCCAATACCGCGCTACCCATACTCCCCCTCGCTGCCCCCCTCGCATCACATGGCCGGCGCTACTTTACCGGATACTTGAGCGGCGCGCACTCGCCGAGAAGGTCGTGCATCTCCACCGCCGCGGTATCGAGAGCCTCCTGGGCCGATTTCTGGTCCGACAGATAGGAACTGAGCTCGCGCACCAGGATGTCCGTGATCTGCGGCGATTCCGGAATGGTCGGCTTGGCGATCGCCGCCGCGTTGCTGTCCATCGACGCCTGGGAATAAGGCAGCGCCGCGACCTCGTCGGTCGCATAGACGTCCGGCCGCGCCGAGGCCCCGCCGTTCAGATGCTGCTCGAGCTGTTGCTCGTAGTCCATCATCCACTGAATGAACAGAAAGGCGGCTTCCTGGTTCTTGGAATAGGCCGGGACCAGGTAGGTCCAGCCCTCGACCTGGCCGACGCGCTCGCCGGACGGCCCGGTCGGGGTCGGCGCGAAGCCCATCTTCCCGACCACCGTGCTGGCCTCCTCGTCGACGGCCACGGCATAGGTGGCGTCGTTCCACATGATCAGCTCGAACACCTTGGCCTGCTGCATGAGCGCCATGACGTCGTCCCAGAAGTAGTTCAAGGTGTCCGGCGGCGAGAACGCCATCAGGCCCTTGTAGTACTCGGTCGCTGCGATCGCCTCGGGGCTGTTGACGATGATCGGCCCGCACTCGCTGCCGGACGACACCTCCATCATGTCCGCCCCATAGGCGTAGAGGAAGTTGAGCCACTCGTACCACAAGGCCTCGTGGCGCTTGCCCTGAAGGGCGGTGCCGTAGAAGCGCTCGTCGGGACGGGTGAACCATTCCGCGAGATCGCGGTACTGCTCGAGCGTCTCGGCCGGCGCCAGGTCGTAGCCGTACTTGGCCTTGAACCCCTCCTGCTCCTTCGGATCGTTCACGAGGTCCGCGCGATACCACATGAACATGTTGAGGGCCGTGAAGGGATAGCCGTACATCTTGCCGCCGTACCAGGAGATCTCCTTCCACAGGCCCTCGTAAAGCACGGACTCGGGCTGAAAGTCCGGATTGCGGAGATTGGGATCGTCCATGAACGTGTCGAGCGCGACCAGGTGCCCGTTCTCGACGAAGCGGCCGAGCTCCCGGTGCGGCTGAATGATGAAGTCGTAGCGCCCGCGCCGGGAGTTGAGGTCGAGCATCACCTTGTTGACCGCCTCGGAATGTTCGTACATCTCCACTTCGACGGTGATGCCGGTCTGCTCCTCGAACTTGTGCTTCAGCTTGGCCAGCGCCTCGAGCGGCGGCAGAGCCTCCCCGATGGTTCGTATGGTCGTGCCTTTATAGGGTGCAGCCGCCTCTTCGAGCGTCCAGGCTCCGGCGCGCTCCGGCGCCGCCGCGAGGACGACGACGCACAGCGCGACGATCGCGCTCCAGACAGGCGCTGCGGCACGTCCCTGTCGCCGTGTCGGCATGATACGCCTCCTCTGTTCGTTTTGCGTTCGGCTTCCGCCGCTCCCCCGCGGGCTCTCCCGCCGGGACCGGCGCGCCGATCGTTTTTATGCCGGCAAGGCTAACACCGCGTTTGATGGACCTACAACAGAAATTGTGGTACTCACAAAAATTCTCTTCGAAACGCGATGGTTCGGCACGCTGGAGGCATCAGGGATGGATTTCATCTTCATGTTGACCCACGGCGACAAAACCGTCGAAAACTGCCTCGAGACTTTGGACGAGGTCTTGCCGCTGGGCCTCGGGCATATCGGCTTCAAGGACATCGGCGTGCCCGGCGACAAGCTCTCTCGTTTGACCCAGCGGATCCGCGACGCTGGCGCCACCAGCTACATGGAGGTGGTCAGCGAGACCCCGGAGGCTTGTCTGCGATCCGCGCACGTCGCCGTCGAGCTTGGCGTCGACCGGCTGCTCGGCGGCACCGACATCGACGCCATCAAGGCGATCCTGGAGGGCAGCGACATTGCCTATTATCCCTTTCCCGGTTTTCCCGTCGATCATCCGACCCGTCTTCGCGGGCAACCGGAGGAAATAGCCGCGCATTGCCGCAAGTTCATGCACGCCGGCGCGGCCGGCGTCGATCTGCTCGCCTATCGGGCGACCGACGCCGATCCCATGGCGCTCGTCCGGGCGGCCCGGGCGGCGCTGGACGAGGGCGAGTTGATCGTCGCCGGCAGCATCGACAGCCCGGCGCAGGTTTGCGCATTGCGCGATGCCGGCGTCGACGGCTTCACCATCGGCACCGCGGTGTTCGATGGCGCCTTCCACGCCGGAGGTGACGGCATTGCGGCGCAGGTGCGCGCCGTGCTCGACTGTCTGCGCTAGGCTCCGAGCGAGGACGGGCCGCTTGTACGTCGGCGTCGATATCGGCACGCAAAGCCTCAAGGCCGTGGTCTGCGACGACGCGCTGAAGGTCGCCGGCGAAGCAAGCGTCGCCTATGAAGCCTGCTTTCCCCGCCCGGGCTGGGCCGAACAGGACCCGACGCTTTGGGAGCGCGCCCTCGGCCCGGCGATAGCGGGCGCCCTGGACGAAGCGCGGGCCGAGCCCGCCGACGTCCGCGCCCTCGGCATCGCCGGTCAGCTCGACGGTTGCATTCCCGTCGATCGCGACGACGCGGCCTTGGCGCCGGCGATCATCTGGATGGACCGCCGCGCCATGGCGGAGATCGACGACATCGACGCGACGCTGGTGCTGGAGCGCGCCGGCGTGGTCCTCGACGCGACGCATATGGCGGCGAAGATCCGCTGGCTGCAACGTCACGGACCGCGCGACGCCGCGCTCTTCCATCAGCCCGTCTCCTACCTGGTGGCGCGCCTCACGGGCGAACACCGCATGGACCACGCTCTGGCGTCGACGACCATGCTGTACAGTCTGGCGCGGCGGGCCTACGACGACACGCTGCTCGACCGCTTTGGGGTCTGCCGCGATCGCTTGCCGGAGATCGCCGAGGCGAGCGAGGTGGCCGGCCGTCTGAGCCCGGCGGGCGCCGCCTTGGCCGGGCTTCCGCCGGGCCTTCCTGTGGCGGTCGGCACGGGCGACGATTTCTCGAACCCGCTGGGCGCCGGCCTGGCGTCGCCGGGACGCGTCGCCTGTGCCTTGGGCACGGCCGAAGTCGTCGGGGCCTTGAGCTGCGAAGCCGTCATCGACCGTCGGGCTTTGGTGGAAACCCACGCCTACGCCGGCGGCCTGTTTTTTGTCGAGAACCCGGGATGGCTCTCCGGCGGGGCGGTGACCTGGTTCGTGAAGTCCCACCGACTGGCGGATGCCGCCCAGCTCGACTCGCTCGCGCAGCGGATTCCGCCGGGGGCCGAGGGTCTGACCTTCCTGCCCGCGCTCTCCGGCGCGATGGCGCCGGAATGGATCGCGGCGGCGCGCGGCGCCTATTACGGGCTGACCGCCGCCCATGGGGCCGGCCACATGGCCCGCGCGGTCCTCGAAGGCTGCGCCTTCGCCATGCGCGACGTGATCGAGCGCCTGACCGCGCTGGGCGTTCCCGTCTCCTCGCTGTTGCTGGTCGGCGGCGGCGCGAGGAGCGGTCTCTGGGCCCAGATCCGCGCCGACGTGAGCGGCCTGGCCGCGGAAATTCCGGCCAAGCAGGACACCTCGCCCATCGGCGCCGCCATGCTCGGCGCCGTCGCCGTCGGCGGCTGGCCCGACCTCGCGTCGGCGGCCGAACAAGTCGGCGACATCGATCGGGTGGTCGAGCCCCGTCCCGCCGAGAAGGACGCCTACGACGCCGCCTACGCGCAGTATCGAAAGCTGTTCGAATGCCTGCGACCGCTATACACATAACCCGGTCAAGATCTTGGGACGGCCGCGCGCGGCGACCACGCGGCGCGGATTGAGGCATTCGGTTATGGGCGACGTGCTCCGGCAGCTCTTGAAGGGATCCCTCGCTGACGTCGACGGCGGCGGGACGCTCGCCGTGCCGACCAGAACGGTGGTCATCGAACGAAGCCTCGCGGGATCGGAATCGGACCTGCTGCGCGAGCTCGACCTCGGGCACCGCCTGGCCGTGGTGAGCGATCCGACCACCTACGAGGTGCTGGGCCGACGCGTTCAGCGGGCAGCGGAGGCCGTGGCCGAGGTTCAATCGGTCGTCTTGCCGGACAAGCCCCACGCCGACGCCGACCTCGCCGAGGACATCGCCGCATCCGCCCCCATGGCCGACGCGCTGATCGCGGTGGGCTCCGGCACCGTCAACGATCTCTGCAAGTATGCCGGCGCCCTCGCGGGCAAGCCCTACGCCGTCTTCGCCACCGCCCCGTCGATGAACGGCTACACCTCGGTCAATGCGGCGATCACGGAGCACGGCCACAAAAAGTCGATCCAAGCGCAGGGCGCCCTCGGCGTCTTCATCGATCTCGAGATCTTCGCCGCCGCGCCGCCGCGGATGATTCGCTCCGGCCTCGGCGACAGCCTCTGCCGCCCGACCGCGCAGGCCGACTGGCTGCTCGCCCACCTCCTGCTCGACCAGCCCTACCGCCGCGCCCCCTTCGCGCTGCTGGCCGAAGACGAAGCGCCGCTGTTCGCCGAGCCGGAGGGTCTCTTGACGGGCGACCTCGACGCGATGGCGCGGCTCGCCCGTACTCTGGTGCTGTCGGGGTTCGGCATGACGATTTGCGGCGGCAGCCATCCGGCGAGCCAGGGCGAGCACCTGATCGCCCATTACCTCGAAATGATGATGGACCCTTCGCTGCCGACCGCCTTCCACGGCGAACAGATCGCGGTGGCGACCCTCACCATGGCGCGCCTTCAGGAACGCATGCTGGCGGGGCCGCCGCCGGTGGTGCGGCCTTCGCGGCTCGACCCGGCCGAGTTCGAAGGGCGCTACGGGCCCGCGACCGGTCGCTCCTGCTGGGCGGAGTTCGCCGCCAAGCAGCTCGACGACGCGGCCGCCGCCGCCTTGAACGAGCGACTGGCGGGGAGCTGGGCGCGGATCGCGGGACAGATTGCCGAGGTCTCCCTGCCCGCCGCCAGCCTCCATGACACCGTCAAGAAAATCGCCGGGCCGACGACGGCCGCGGATCTGGGCCTGCCGTCCGAGACGTATCGCGATGCCGTGCTTCATGCCCGCGAGATCCGGAACCGCTATACCTTTCTCGACTTGGCCGCGGATTCCGGCGCGCTCGAAAGCTTCGCGGCATGACGAATAGCATGCGCCCCCTGGACCTCATGCCCGCCGAAACGCGCCGCCGCGTCGAAGTCGTGCTGTGCGATATCGACGACACGCTCACCACCAACGGCCGGCTGATCGCCGCCAGCTACGCGGCGCTGGAAAAGCTGCGGCAGGCCGGGCTGATCGTGCTGCCGATTACCGGCCGGCCCGCCGGCTGGTGCGACCATATCGCCCGCATGTGGCCGGTCGACGGCGTGGTCGGCGAGAATGGCGCCTTCTACTTCCGCTACGATCAGGCCGCCAGGCGCATGGTCAGGGCCTACTGGCTGAGTGCCGAGCGGCGGGCGGCGGACCGCCGCCGGCTCGCGGAACTGGAGGCGCGCATCCTCTCCGCGGTGCCGGGCAGCGCGGTGGCGAGCGACCAACGCTACCGCGAGGCCGATCTGGCCATCGACTACCGCGAGGATGTCGAGCCCTTGCCGGACGAACAGGTCGCGCGGATCGTCGCGCTGTTCGAGCAGGCCGGCGCCCAGGCCAAGGTCAGCTCGATCCACGTCAACGGCTGGTTCGGCGACTACGACAAGCTCTCGATGACCAAGCGC
>JAWWCG010000043.1:0-12114 GCA_033720555.1 Kiloniellales bacterium
CTTTCGACGAACTCGTGGATCCGGGCCAGGCGGGCGGCCGCCTCCACCTCCGCGCGGCTCGCCTCCGGCCGGCCGTAGGCGATGTTGTAGTAGACCGTGTCGTTGAACAGCACCGTGTCCTGGGGAACGATGCCGATCGCCGCGCGCAGGCTCGCCTGACGGACGTCGCGGATATCCTGGCCGTCGATCGTCACCCGGCCCGCCGTCACGTCGTAGAAGCGGAACAGAATGCGGCTGATGGTCGACTTGCCGGCGCCGCTCGGGCCGACGATGGCGACGCTCTGGCCGGCCGGCACGGTGAAGTCGACGCCGTGCAGGATCGGCCGCCGCGGGTCGTAGCCGAAATCCACCTTCTCGAAGGCGATCGCCCCCGCCTCGACCCGCAAGGCGGGGGCGCCGGGCCGGTCGGTCACCTCGGCCGCCTCGTGCAGCAGGCCGAACATGACCTCCATGTCGACCAGCGACTGCTTGATCTCGCGGTAGACGGTGCCGAGCAGGCCGAGCGGCATGGAGAGCTGCATGAGGTAGGCGTTGACCATGACGAAGTCGCCGACCGTCATGGTGCCCCGCGCCACGCCGACGGCGGCGAGCGCCATCATCGCCGTCATGCCGAGCGAGACGATCGCCACCTGGCCGCTGTTGAGCATCGACAGGCTGGTGCGGGTGCGCACGGCGGCCTTCTGGTAGTCGGCGAGCGCCAGGTCGAAGCGCCGGGCCTCGTGGCCCTCGTTGCCGAAGTACTTCACCGTTTCGTAGTTCAAGAGGCTGTCGACCGCCTTGGTGTTGGCCTCGGTGTCGGCCTTGTTCATCTCGCGCCGGTAGCGGATGCGCCGCTCGGTCGCCGCGAAGGTGAACCAGACGTAGGCGACGATGGTGACCACGGTGATCGCCGTGAAGCGCCAATCGAACAGGGTCCACAGGATGCCCGCCACCAGGACGATCTCCAGCAGCGTCGGCAGCACGTTGAACAGCACGAAGGACAGCAGGAACTCGATGCCCTTGGTGCCGCGCTCGATCACCCGCGACAGGCCGCCGGTCTGGCGCTCCAGGTGGAAGCGCAGGGACAGCGCGTGGAGGTGCCGGAAGGTCTGGAGCGCCACCTCGCGGATCGCGTGCTGGGCCACCTTGGCGAAGACCGCATCGCGCACCTCGGCGAAGGCACGCGCCAGGATCCGCGCCGCGCCGTAGGCCAGCAGCAGGGCGATCGGCAGGGCCAGCGCGATCTCGCCGGCCGGCAGCGAGAGCGCATCGACCGCGTCGCGCAGGATGATCGGCACGTAGACCGTGGTGAGCTTGGCCGCGACCAGCAGCCCCAGGGCGATCACCACCCGCCGCCGCAGCCCGGCCTCGCCCGCCGGCCAGAGATAGGGCAGCATCTCCTTGAGGGTGCGGAGCTGGTTGTCGAACTTGACCTGGGCCGGGTCGAAGGTGGTGGGACGGCGCAAAGGACGAGGGCCTCTCTAGAAGCTCAAACCGCTTGAGAGTGAACCACAGAGGCGCGGAGATCGGGAGTCAACGTGACACGGCCGGGGGCCGGTCCCGCCGGTGCCCCGGCCGGGCCGTCGGACGCCCTCACGCGGCGGCGCGGCGGCCGGCGAGCAGGCCGAGGATCTCCTGGGCTGCCTGCGGGATGTTGGTGCCCGGGCCGTAGACGGCGCTGACGCCGGCCGCCTTCAGGAAGTCGTGGTCCTTGGCCGGGATCACGCCGCCGCAGATCACCAGGATGTCCTCCGCCCCGGCCGCCTTGAGCGCCTTGATCAGCTCCGGCACCAGGGTCTTGTGACCGGCCGCCTGGGTCGAGACGCCGATCAGGTGGACGTCGTTCTCGACCGCCTGGCGGGCGGCCTCCTCCGGGGTCTGGAACAGCGGGCCGATGTCCACGTCGAAGCCGATGTCGGCGAAGGCCGAGGCGATGATCTTGGCGCCGCGGTCGTGGCCGTCCTGGCCCAGCTTCACCACCAGCATGCGCGGGCGGCGCCCCTCCTCGGCGGCGAAGGCCTCGACGGCGCCCTGGATGCGCTTGAAGGCGGGATCGTCCTGGTAGGCGGCGCCGTAGACGCCGGCGATGCTGCGGACCTCCGGGGTGTGGCGGGTGAAGACCGTCTCCAGCGCGTCCGACACCTCGCCCACCGTGGCGCGGGCGCGCATCGCCTCGATGGCGAGCGCCAGCAGGTTGCCCTCGCCGGATTTCGCGGCTTCGGTGAGCGCGTCGAGCGCCCTCCGGCAGGCCGCGGCGTCGCGGCCGGCGCGGAGCTTCTCCAACCGCGCGATCTGCTGCTTGCGCACGGCGGAATTGTCGACCTCGAGGATCTCGGGCTGGGCCGCGGCCTCCGCCCGGTACTTGTTGACGCCGACGATCACGTCCTCGCCGCGGTCGATGCGGGCCTGGCGGCGGGCCGCCGCCTCCTCGATTCTGAGCTTGGGCATGCCGGCCTCGACCGCCTTGGTCATGCCGCCCATCTCCTCGACCTCGGCGATCAGCTTCTCGGCCTCGGCGACCAGGCTGGCGGTCAGGCTCTCGACGAAATAGCTGCCGGCCAGGGGGTCGACCACCTGGGTCACGCCCGCTTCGTGCTGCAGGATGAGCTGGGTGTTGCGCGCCACCCGCGCCGAGGTGGGCGTCGGCAGGGCGATCGCCTCGTCGTAGGAATTGGTGTGCAGCGATTGGGTGCCGCCGAGCACCGCGGCCAGCGCCTCGACCGCCGTGCGCACCACGTTGTTGGTCGGGTCCTGCTCGGTCAGGCTGACGCCCGAGGTCTGGCAATGGGTCCTGAGCGCCAGACTCAAGGGGTTCTTGGGCGCGAACTGGCCCATGATCTTGGCCCACAGGAAGCGCGCGGCCCTCAGCTTGGCCACCTCCATGAAGAAGTTCATGCCGATCGCGAAGAAGAACGAGAGCCGCGGCGCGAAGGCGTCCACGTCGAGGCCGCGCGAGCGCGCCGCGCGCACGTACTCGAGCCCGTCGGCGAGGGTGAAGGCGAGCTCCTGCACCGCGGTCGCCCCGGCCTCGTGCATGTGATAGCCGGAGATCGAGATCGAGTTGAAGCGCGGCATGTGCTCCGCCGTGTGGGCGATGATGTCGGCGACGATGCGCATCGAGGGGGCCGGCGGGTAGATGTAGGTGTTGCGGACCATGAACTCCTTGAGGATGTCGTTCTGGATGGTGCCGGAGAGCTGCGCCTGGCTCACCCCCTGCTCCTCGGCGGCGACGATGTAGCTGGCGAGCACCGGCAGCACGGCGCCGTTCATGGTCATGGAGACGCTCATCTCGTCGAGCGGGATGCCGTCGAACAGGATCTTCATGTCCTCGACGGAATCGATCGCCACCCCCGCCTTGCCGACGTCGCCGACGACCCGCGGGTGATCGGAATCGTAGCCCCGGTGGGTCGCCAGATCGAAGGCGACCGAGAGGCCCTTCTGGCCGCTCTCGAGGCCCTGCTTGTAGAAGGCGTTGGATTCCTCGGCGGTCGAGAAGCCGGCGTACTGGCGCAGCGTCCACGGCCGGTTGGCGTACATGGTGGCGCGCGGGCCGCGCAGGTAGGGCGGGAAGCCGGGCAGGGTGCCGAGCGTCTCCAGCCCCTCCAGGTCGGCGGCGGTGTAGAGCGGCTTGACCGCGATGCCTTCCGGGGTGTGCCAGACCAGATCGCCCGGATCGCGGCCCTTCAGCTCCCGCTTCGCCAGGTCGCGCCAATCGTCCACCGTCTTTTCCGTGCCGTCGCTCATAATCCCTTCGTCCCGATCCCGCCGTCGTGACCGTACCCAAACGGTTTATTGTGCACCGCACTATACCGGGTGCGGCGCTCCCGGTCCACGGCGGCAGGGGCGCTAATCGAAGCGGAGCCTGAGGAACGCGACCGAACGCGCGAAGCCCTTGAGGCGGGCCTCCTCCTCGCGCGCGTCGTGTTCGCCGAGCAGCGCCGCCACCGCGGGGTCCGCCGCCATGGCGCGGGACAGGACGATGTCGCCGCCCCGGCTCTCGCCCTGCAGGCGGGCGGCCAGATTGACGGTCGCGCCGAAATAGTCGAGCCGGTCGTTCAGGGTGACCGCGATCGCCGGGCCCTCGTGCAGCCCGACCTTGAGGGCGATGCCGGGCCCCGCCCGCCTGGCATTGAACTCGATCACCCGGCGCTGCATCTCGATGGCGGCGGCGAGCGCCTCGGCGGGGTCGACGAAGGCCGCCAGGATCGCGTCGCCGATGGTCTTGACGATGGCCCCGTCGTGGCCGCGCACGATGGCCGCGAGATAGGCGAAATGCTCGCGCACCAGGCTGTAGGCGCTGGCGTCGCCGATCGCCTCGTAGAGGGCGGTCGAGCCCTTCAAGTCGGTGAACAGCAGCGCCAGGCGCCTCACCGCCACCTCGTCGCCGGGCCGCAAGACCTGGTCGGAGAAGAGGTCGCGGAACGCCTGCAGGCTGGTCGCCCGGTCGGCGGTCAGGGCGTCGGCGACCCAGGCCCGCTCCTCGACCACGAGGGTGAGCCGGCGCCGGGCGTCGTTGCGCAGGCGCACCTCGCCGGGCGGCGCGGCGGCGCCGGGCGAAACGGCCTCGTCGCTGGCGACGACCTCGGGAAAGCCGCCCGCGCCCGGCCAGTCGATCTCGCACGCCGGCCCCGGCTCCAGGGTGCGCAGGCGGTAGGGCCCCGGCGCCAGCTTCGCGGCGAGCCGCCGGCTCTCGCCCGGCGCCAGGGTGACGTGCACCCGGATGTGGGGCGTGCTCATCGGCCCGAACAGGCAGTACTCGCCGACCGCCAGGGGCCGGACCGCGGGCGCCGGCCGGAAGCTCAGCTCGACGTTGCGCGAGAAGTCGCGGTCGTAGTCGATGTTGCAGGTGGCGCAGTGGGCGCCGGTCGGCAGCTCGTCCAGGCTGCCGACCACCGCCTTGGCGATGCGGCAGCGCGGGCACAGCAGGTCCCAGCGCAGCTCCAGCAGCCCGGCGCGGGTCGCCTCGAGGCAGAGCTCGATCGCCTGGCGCGCCGGCACGCCCCAGTCCCGCGCCAGCTTGAGCGGCCGGATCTGGCTCAGATCCACCTCCTGGGCGGTGCGCACCAGGTCCGCCAGGCGCCCGGCCAGGCCGTGGCCGTGGCCCGAGGCCTCGATCCGCGCCGCCCGCTCGGCCAGGCGTTCGACGGCGCCCGCCGGCAGGCGCGGCGCGCGGTAGTCGAACGGCGTCGCGCGCCGGCCGGCGGCGCAGGCCCCGGCGCTCTCGGCGAGCCTCGTGAAGTTGCGCCGCGCCGATTCGAAGAACCCGGCGCGCAAAATCAGCGCGCCCAGCGGGTTGGCCGCCTCGGCGGTGACCGTATAGGCGCCCTGGCAGCCCCCGTCCTCGGGGGCGAGCCTGAACGCGGCGCAGAGGCTCTTGAGCGGCCCGCCGCGGAACGCGCGGCAATGCTCGAACCACTCGCCGCTCACCCAATTGACCGGCTGCTCCTCCCACACCAGGGTGAACGGCCCCTTGCGGGCCCGCGCCAGGTAGCGCACCGAGCCGTCCGGGCGCGGCGTCTCCTCGATCTCATGCAGCGGCAGCTTGGCCGCCTCGTTAAAACGGGCGGTATCGGCCAAGAGCGGCCACACCCGCTCGCACGGGCTGTCGAAGCGCCAGATCCAGGTGCGCGAGATCGCCTTCGCCATCGCTCTCCGCCCCCTCGGGCGGCCGCGGCCGGGGGCCTACCAGCGGAACTCCGGAATCGCGGCCAAGGGCGAGCCGCCCTCGGCGCGGCAAAGCTCCGCCAGGCGGTCGCCGTCGAGCTCGCCGGTCTCGGCCGCCACCAGGCTGCCGCCGTGGATGCCCGAGGCGACGAACACCGCCTTGAGGCCCATGGCCTCGGCCCCGACCACGTCGGTGCGGATCGAATCGCCGACCGCCAGGATGCGCGCCGGCGCGATCCCCTCGAACAGCCCGAGGCAGGTCTCGTAGATGCCGGGGTAGGGCTTGCCGTGGTAGCGCACGCGCCCGCCCATCTCCTCGTAGGCATGGGCGATGGTGCCGGCGCAGATCTCGGCCTTGCCGCCGCGAATCACGACGTAGTCGGGATTGGCGCAGACCATCGGCAGCCCGTGCGCCAGGGCCGCGTCGAGAAACGCCCGGTAGGTCTCGCGGCTGTCGCTCGCGTGGAGCGCCCCGGTGTTGAGGATGAAATCGGCCTCCGCCAGGTCGTCGACGAAGCGGTAGTCGAGGCCGTCGCGCATGCCGTGGTCGCGCTCGGGGCCCAGGTGGTAGCAGCGCCGGCCGAGCGCCCGGTACCAGGGATCCGGCCGCTCCGCCAGGTGGCGCCAGGCGTCCTCGCCGGAGGACATCAGCAGGTCGTAGGATGCGGCGCTGAGGCCCAACTCGGCGCAGCGCGCCGCCACTTCCGAGGCGCGGCGCGGCGCGTTGGAGAGAATCAGGATGCGCTTTTCCAGGGCGCTCAGGCGCGCCAGGCAGTCGAGGGCCTCGGGAAACGCCCGCACGCCGTCGTGCAGGACGCCCCAGAGGTCGACGATATAGCCGTCGAAGTCGGCGGCCAGCGCCGACATGCCGGGGAGCACGGGCAGGTGTTCGGGTTTCGGCTCGGAGGCGGGCGAGGACATGGCCGTCCTTCTGCCACAGCTCTCGGGGCGAGGAAAGCGCGCCGAGCTACGCGCGGTCGGCGCCGACGGCGTCGGCCACGCGCGCGAAGCCGTCGCGGCGCAGGAGCGCGGCCAGATCCCGCTTGATCCACGCGATCAGGCCGGGCCCGTGGTAGACCAGCCCGGTATAGAGCTGCACCAGCGAGGCGCCGGCGCGGATCTTGGCGTAGGCGTCGGCGCCGCTCGCCACGCCGCCGACGCCGATCAGCGGCAGGCGCCCGCCGGTCAGGCCGTGGAGCCGCCCCAGCACCTCGGTCGAGCGCGCGAACAGGGGCCGGCCGCTCAAGCCGCCGGTCTCGCCGCGGTGGCGGCCGAGGAGGCCGGGTGGGCGGGCGATCGTCGTGTTGGTCGCGATCAGGCCGTCGAGGCGCCGCTCGAGGGCGACCTGGGCGATGTCGGCGAGCGCGTCGTCGCTCAGGTCCGGCGCCACCTTGAGCAGCAGCGGCGGTCCCGCGCCAGACCCCGCGCCTGGCCCGGCGAGGGCGTCGCGCAGGCCGTCGATCAGGGCCCCCAGCTCGGCCTTGGCCTGAAGCGCCCGCAGGCCGGGCGTGTTGGGCGAGGAGACGTTGATCGTCAGGTAGTCGGCCGCCGGCGCGAGCGTCCTGGCCGCCGCCGCGTAGTCGCCGGCCGCGTCGGCGCTCTCCTTGTTCTTGCCGACGTTGACGCCGACCAGGCCGGCGCCGCCGACGGCCCGCCAGCGGTCCAGGGCGGCGCGCGCCGCGGCAGCGCCGCGGTTGTTGAAGCCGAGCCGGTTGATGACCGCCCCGTCCTCGGGCAGGCGGAAGATGCGGGGGCGCGGATTGCCCGGCTGCGGGCGCGGCGTCAGGGTGCCGACCTCGACGAAGCCGAAGCCGAGGGCGAGCAGCGGACCGGGGGCCTCGGCGTCCTTGTCGAAGCCGGCGGCCAGGCCGAGGGGGTTGGGAAAGTCGCGGCCCCAGAGGCGGATCGCCAGGCTCGGGTCGTCCTCGGCCTTGGCGCGCGGCGCCAGGCCGCGGCGCAGCGCCCAGAGCGTCGCGCGGTGCGCGGTTTCGGGGTCGAGCAGCCTGAGACAGGACTGCGCAAAATCGACAGCAGCCACGGAGGGTCTCGCGTGAGTTCCTGGAGGGCGCGCGGGATGCGCCGGCGAGCCTAGCCGACCCGGCGCGCCGCGAACAAGAGCACGCAAAGAATCGCCGCGATCGCGCCGACGAGAGGGCGCGCGTCGGGCGCGCATTTCTTTTGCCCGAAGCCGCGAAGCCGTTATGCTGGTGACCAGGATATCGAGGACGACATGGTCGCTGGTCACGAGGCGCCGCCGCCGCAGGCGCTCCACTACATCGAAGGCGCATGGCTCGAAGGCAACCCGCCGATGCTGGGGCCGATGACCCATGCCTCGTGGATGTCGTCGATCGTGTTCGACGGCGCGCGCGCCTTCGAGGGCGTGACGCCCGACCTCGACCGGCATTGCCAGCGCCTGATCGCCTCCGCGCGAACCATGGGTCTCGCCCCGCCGGTGAGCGCCGGCGAGGTGGAGGAGATCGTGCGCGACGGCATCGCCCGCTTCGCCAACGGGACCGCGCTCTACATCCGGCCCATGCTGTGGGCGGAATCGGGCTTCATCGTGCCGGACCCGCGCTCGACCCGCTTCTGCTGCACCCTCTTCGAGGCGCCCATGCCGAAACCCCGGGGCTTCGGTATCTGCCTGTCGCCCTACCGCCGGCCGACGCCGGAAACCGCGCCGACCCTGGCCAAGGCGGCCTGCCTCTATCCCAATTCCGTGCGCGCCATCCAGGACGCCCAGGCGCGCGGCTTCGACAACGCGCTGATCCTCGATTCCCTCAGCAACGTCGCCGAGCTCGCCACCGCCAACGTCTGGCTGGCCAAGGACGGCGCCGCCCACACGCCGGTTCCCAACGGCTGCTTCCTCAACGGCGTAACCCGCCAGCGGGTCGCCAAGCTGCTGGAGCGCGCCGGCGTGCCGGTCTACGAGCGCACCCTCGGCTACCGGGACTTCGCCGAGGCCGACGAGGTCTTCTCCACCGGCAACCTGGGCAAGGTGCTGCCGATCACCCGCCTGGACGACCGCGACCTGCAGCCGGGCCCGGTCTACGCCCGCGCCCGCCAGCTCTACTGGGACTGGGCGCACGGCGGCTGACGCCGCCCTTTTTTTGCGAGATCCCGTCACCTCAGGAGGATGTCCGTGAGCGAAAAAGCCGTGCCCACCGTGTTCATCGACAACGAACGCACCCGCGTGACCGAGTGGCGCTTCGCGCCGGGCGCCGCGACCGGCTGGCACCGCCACGACTACGACTACGTCGTCATCCCGCTGATGGACGGCCGCCTCAAGATCGTCGGCGAGGGCGGCGCGGAGTCCCATGTCGACCTCAAGGCCGGCCAGCCCTACTTCCGCCCGGTCGGGGTCGAGCACGACGTGATCAACGACGGCGCCGGCGAATACGCCTTCATCGAGGTGGAGATGAAGTAGCGCCGCGGCCGTGCCCTTGCGGCGCCCCGGGGACTCACACGCCCGCACACAAGCCGATTGCCGGGCGGGCGAATTTGCGCCAGTTTGCCTCTCCTGCGAGGCGCCGCCGCGAGCCTGCCGGCCCGAGGCCCTGGCGGGATGAAACCTATGGGGGCTGCATGACAAAGACCGATCCTTCGCCGCGGTTTCCCGCGATTTTCGCGCCCGCGATTCTTGCGCCGGTGATCCTCGGGCTCGCCCTGGCGGGCTGCGGGCCGCAGATCGTCGACGGCGACGAGAACGCCGTCTTCATCAAGGCCGGGCCGACCACCTCGCTCGGCGACGTCGAGGGCGCCGCCAAGAGCTATTGCGAGCGCTACGATAAGTTCGCGCATCTCGAAGGCGGGGATCAGGTCGACACCGGCACGCTCCACACCACCTATCGCTTCGACTGCGTCGACACGCTCCTGTGAGGCGCGGCGAACCGGCGGACGCCCGCGCGTCGCATCGGTCGTTTGCCAGAGCGGGATAGCGGCGCGGACGGTCGCGGTCTGGGTTTCGCGCTCGGGCGCGAAATAGGCGGGCTCACGCCGCGCTCAGGTCCTCGCCGGCCAGCGCCCGCTCGATCAGCGCGATGGTCTCCTCGCGGCCGTAGAGCGCGACGAAGGAGCCCATGCGCGGGCCCTGGCTCTGGCCCAGCAGAATCTCGTAGAGCGCCCGGAACCAGGACCTGAGGTCCGGCAGCGGGTGGCGCTTGCCGACCTCGTAGACCTGGGTCTGGATAGCCTCGGCGTCGGCCTCGGCGGGCAGCGCCCTGAGCTCGCCCAACAGGTCCTCCAGCGCGGCGCGCTCGACCTCGTCCGGCCCGCGGTAGCGCTTGGCCGGCTTGACGAAGTCCCGGTAGTAGGCGATCGCGTGGTCGACCAGGCGGGCCAGGAGCGGCGCGCTCTCGGGCGTGGCGCCGGACGCGTAGCGCGAGATGAAGCCCCACAGCACGGCGGGATCCTCGCTGTTGCAGACGCTCGCCAGATTGAGCAGCAGGGCGAAGGCGAGCGGCGAGGCCTCGGCCGGCGGCTGGCCGTCGTGAATGTGCCAGGCCGGGTTCTCCAGGCGCTTGGCCGGGTCCGGCTCGGCGGCGTAGCGCTCGAGGAAGGCGAGGTAGTCGTCGACCGTCTTGGGAATCACGTCGAAGTAGAGGCGCTTGGCCGCGCGCGGCTTGTGGTACATGAACAGCGCCAGGCTCTCCGGCGGCGCGTAGGCCAGCCACTCCTCCACCGTCAGGCCGTTGCCCCTGGACTTGGAGATCTTCTCGCCCGCCTCGTCGAGGAACAGCTCGTAGTTGAAGCCCTCGGGCGGGCGGCCGCCCAGCGCCTCGACGATCCGGCTGCCGACCTTCACCGAATCGATCAGGTCCTTGCCGGACATCTCGTAGTCGACCCCGAGGGCGTACCAGCGCATCGCCCAGTCCGGCTTCCATTGCAGCTTGCAATGCCCGCCGGTGACCGGCACCTCGACCCGCTGGCCCGCTTCGTCGCGGTAGACGATGGTCCCGGCCGCCTCGTCGCGCGCGATCACCGGCACCTGCAGCACGCGGCCGGTCGACGGGCAGATCGGCAGGAAGGGGCTGTAGGTCGCCCGGCGTTCCGGCCCCAGGGTCGGCAGCATGATGGCCATGACCTCGTCGTAGCAGGCGAGCACCCGCAGCAGCGCCTGGTCGAACGCGCCCGAGGCGTAGAGCTCGCTCGCCGACTGGAATTCGTAGTCGAAGCCGAAGGTGTCGAGGAAGGCCTTGAGCCGGGCGTTGTTGTGGGCGCCGAAGCTCTCGTGGGTGCCGAAGGGATCGGGGATGCGGGTGAGCGGCTTGCCGAGGTGGGCGGCCACCAGCTCCTGGTTGGGCACGTTGGCCGGCACCTTGCGCAGACCGTCCATGTCGTCGGAAAAGCAGATGAGGCGGCTCGGCACGTCCGACAGCCGGCGGAACGCCTGGCGCACCATGGTGGTGCGCACCACCTCGCCGAAGGTGCCGATGTGGGGCAGGCCGGAGGGGCCGTAGCCGGTCTCGAACAGGACGTAGCCCTTGGCGGGCGGCGCGCCGGCGATGCGCTCGACCAGCTTGCGCGCCTCCACGAACGGCCAGGCGTGCGCCTCGCGGGCGAGCGCGCGTTCCTCGGCGGAAACCGCCTCGCTGTCGTTCGATCCGAACATGTCGCGCGGACCCTAGGGTGCGCCGCTGAGCGCGTCAACGCCGCGCATTCGCCGCCCGCGGCCGAAGCGTCCGAACGGCGCCGCCGGTCACGGCTCGGGCGGCCGCTTGCGATGCGAATCCCGCAGCAGCCGCCAGAGGAAGCGGTGATCGCGCTCCATCAGGGCGAGGAACTCGCGCCTTTGCTCGGGCTCCAGGGTCTCGAGAAAGCCGTGGGTCTGCGCCATGACGTCGCCGATGAAGGCGACGAACAGCTTCGAGCGATCATCGAGCAGCTCCGAGACCCGGGCCCGATCGAGATTCGCCTTGCCCATTTCCTCGAGCAGGGCCGCGCGCAGGTGCTCGCTGTCGCGCCGCATGTCCTGCCGGCGCGCCTGGGCCGCCGCCCGCAGCGCCATCAGCCGCTGGCGCTGGGCTTCGCTGAGGTCGAGCTCCGCCGCCACGAAGTCGAAGCGCTCGCCCGGCGCGCCGCGCAGCCGTTCGGCGGTCATCTTGGAGTAGATCACGCCGCCGGCGAAGAAGACGTTGAGCAGCAGCGACGCCGCCAGCAGGATCCATAGCAACTTGGGACGCATCGGGGGTCTGCTTAAAGAAGGTCCTCGCCGTAGGGGGCGATGAGGGCCGCGAAGTCCTGGGCCAGGAGGTCGTCGACCTCGGCGCTGTACATGGCCTCGGCGCGGCCGAGCTCGAAACCGGCGACGCCGATCGCCAGGAAGCCGGCGGCGACGCCGGCCAGGGCCAAGCCGCGCCGCGGCGCGAAGGCCGGCCCGGCGACGCCGGCGAGCCAGGCGAACGCCCGCCCGGCCCAAGTCGGCACCGGCGACCGCACCGGCGACCGCACCGGCGACCGCACCGGCCACTGGGC
>JAWWCG010000044.1:0-12060 GCA_033720555.1 Kiloniellales bacterium
CCAGATTGAATCGACGCTGTTGGCTCTGGGCTGCATGGGCCCGCTAGGCGCGGGGCGAAGCGCGATGCCCCATGGATTCCCGGGACATCGGGCGAGCCCCGCAACGACGCGGAGCGCCGGCCACCAAATTGGTTTGTGCCAACCCCAAAGGGACGGGCGCTTTTGACCGGACCTCGCGTCGCGCGTCGCGAAAATCCCCGGGGAATATGCGTCGGCATGTCCATCGTCCTCGCTCCTAACGTCCGGTCAAAATCGCACCGTCAGCGTGGTTCAATCTGGTCGGGTACTGCTCTAGGGTTCGTACTCAATAGGGGTTCCGTCTGAGATGGATTTGTGATTCAAGCTTCCAAACGACAGGAGGCTTGGATGAAGGGTCTTTATTGGCTGAGTGATGGGAAGTGGGCTCGGATCGAGCCGTTGCTGCCTCGGGGTCGGCGGGGTGCGCGTCGTGTCGACGACCGTCGGATCATCAGCGGGATTGTTCACATGCTTCGCTCAGGGGCACGCTGGCGCGACTGCCCTCCTGCCTATGGCCCCTACACGACTGTCTACAACCGCTTCAATCGGTGGAGCCGGCAGGGGGTGTGGCATGCGCTATTCGAGGCCCTGACAGGTCATAGCGGGATATATGGGTCGGTCTCGATCGACAGCACCCACATCAAGGCGCACCGCTCGGCTGCCGGTGGAAAAGGGGGGCCTTCCGCCAGGCCATTGGGCGTTCGCGTGGCGGCTGGACCTGCAAGCTCCACGGACTGACCGACGAGGCCGGGCGGCCGAGAGTGCTCCTGCTCTCCGCCGGCAACACCAACGACATCCAGATGGCCCACCCCCTGGTCCAGACCGCCGGATCCCTCCGGCGCCTGATCGCCGACCGCGGTTACGACGCCAACCACCTGCGTAGGCTGATCGCCGAGCGGGGCGCCGAAGCGGTCATCCCCTCGACCACCTCGCGCAAGGCGCCGATCCCATACGACGCCAAGGCCTATCGCGCCCGCAATCTCGTCGAACGCCTGTGGTGCAGGCTCAAGGACTGGCGCCGCATCGCCACCAGGTACGACAAGCTCGCTCGGAACTTCCTCAGCTCCGCCCTCATCGCAGCTATCGTCACCTATTGGATCAATTGAGTCCCGACCCTAGCGGACGAGCGGGCCAGCGGACCGCAGTCGCAGCCGGCGCTCGCGGTAGAAGGTGTACACGCCGGTGACCACCACGATGGCGCTGCCGGCGAGCATCATGACGTCCGGCACGTCGCCGAACACGATGGCGCCGAGCACCATCGCCCACAACAGGATGGTGTAGCGAAACGGCGAGACGAAGCCGATTTCCCCCCGTCGCATGGCCATGACGTTGAACAGATAGCCGACGATCAGAAAACCAGCGGCCAAGGCCAGCAGGGCGGCGGTCTGTCCCCAAACGGGCGCCCACGGCTGCACGGCGGAGACGAGGCCGCTGACGACGGTGATCCCGATGCTGGTCGTCAGGGCGACGAAGATCGAGGGCAGGGCGCGGGTCATGCGGCGCGTGGTCAGGTCGCGCACGACCATGAACCCGACCGCGGCAAGGGCCCAAAGCGAATAGACCGTGAAGCCCTCCGAGCCCGGCTGGACGATGACGATCACGCCGGTGAAGCCGACGGTGATCGCGGTGTAGCGCCGCCAGCCGACGTGCTCGCCGAGGAACAGGGCGGCGGCCAGGGTGACGGCGAGCGGCATCGATTGCAGGATTGCGGTCGCGTTGGCGATCGGCATGTTGAAGAGGGCGGTCAGGAAGCAGGTCGTGGCGCCGATCTCGGCGGCCATGCGCAGGAGGATGAGCTTCCTGTCCGAGGCCGCGAGCTTTGGCCGGAGCGCGCCGCGCCGATAGGCGACCAGGACAAGCAGCGCGCTGGCCAGCAGGCCGCGCAGGAAGATCGCCTGGAACAGAAATAGCTCGGCCGAGACGAGCTTCATCAGCGTGTCGTTGATGACGAAGGCGGCCATGCTGACCATCATGAAGATGGCGCCCAGGGCGTTGTCGGACAGCGAGCCCATTCTGGAATCCCGAAAGAGGGGGCGGAGAGCCGTACATGCGGCAGCGCAGGCCGTAACTCAATCGAATTCCGTCACGGCAGGCGCGTAAAAGGGCCGCGCCGATCGTGATCGCGCGGATTCGCGTGGGATGGTGTTCCGCGCGACGCTCGCGCCGGCCCGCGGCTTGGCTGTCGCGCGGTCGAACGCGACCCTCGCGGCCTTCGCTGAAAGGCCGCCAGCCGCCTCGCAGGTATCGGGGCGGCGCCGGCGAATCCGGCGCCGGGCGGGCCGGACTAGCCGGCGGGCGGACGGTAGTCTTTGGCCACCTGGCCGGCCTTGGCCATCGCCTCCATGGATTCCTCCATGGTGATCAGCACCGTGGTTTTCATGTCGGAGAAGGCTCCGCTCGCGCCCGCCGCCAAGGCGACCGAGGCGGCGTTCACGTTGGCGGGGAACTCGGAGATCACCACCCCATCGTAGTCGCCGAAACAGAAGTAGACATCGATCAGTTTGCCGCCGGCCGCAGCCATCAGCTTCTCGGCCGCGGCCCGCCGGTCCTGCGGCTTCGCCGCCATGGCCTTCATGGATTCGAGCGAGTAGCTGAACTGATGCATATAGCGTGGCATGTCTCGCCTCCTTCGCAGGTCGGCCCGAGGGACGACACAGGACAACCTGGGACAACGTGGCACAACGTAGCGCCCTCGGGGTGCCGCGAGGATAGCAGGATTTGGCCGCCGCGGGTGAAACTCGGCCGGCCGCCCGGCCGCCGTTTGCGGGGCGGCGCGCGCGATTACGTCGACAAGGGATCGTTGGCGTCCAGCCGGTCGTCGACGATCCTGACCGTCGCGTCGATCTCAGGATTGGCGAGGCCGAGGTCCTGGGCGATCAACTGCACCAGAACGTCGACCCGCTCGATGAACGGCGCGCCGGAGGCAACGGCCCGCGCTACGGACGACGGCCGCAACAGGCTCTCCGCCGCCTTGGCGTATTTCTCGAACGGCACGGCGTCGGCCGGGTCGGCGCCCAAGCGCTGCACCACCTCGTTGACGAAGGCGTAGATGGCCTCGGACTGGGCCAGGTCGCCGTGCACGGCGTCGCGGATGCACTGGGGCTCGCCGCGGGTGATGCAGCGGTAGTTGCCGGTCAGCAACATGCTCCATTTGGCGAGCGGCACGAACAGCGAGTCGTAGACCCGCAGCTTGACCGGCACGTCCTTGCCGTCGAGCCGCACCGCGTCGATGTCCTGCTCGAGCCGCCGGAGGATCTCGTTCGACTTGGCGTCGCCGAAGTGGGCCGCCTTGAAGTTGGTCGGCAGGCCGACATGGAGCACGTTGGCCTTCTCGTCGGGCGGACGGTAGGCCTGCGGGTCGGGGCTGCACAGGGTCACGAGGTCGGCGTCGAAGCGGTCCCAGACCGTGGGGTCGGTGTAGCCGGGCCCCAGCTTGCCGGCGTCGAGGCCGGGAATCCGCTTGAGGTAGGTGAGCGGCGGCATGTTCATGATCGACAGGCAGGGGATCCGTTCCTCGGCGATGCGGATCAGCACGGTGCGGATGCTGTGGTGGGCGTACTGGGGCTCCTGCATGGCGAGGCCGATCAGGTCGTAGCCGGTGGCCGCGACGTCCTGGGGCACCGAGGCGGTGAGGCGTCCGGGCAGATCGCGCGAGCGGATCGCCCGGTGCTCGTCCTCATCCTTCAGCTTGATCCGCACCACCGTGCCTTCCGCGTTGATCAGGTCCGCGGTTCGCTGGCGGCAGACCAGGGTCACGTCGTGCCCCGCCATCAGCAGCTTGGTGCCGAGAAGCGAGCCGTAGGACGCGCCGAGGATGAGGATCTTGTATGCCATATTTTATTCTCCTGACTGACAGCCTGAGCGGCACGATACCAGGATTCGCGCCCGAACTGTCCGTGAATGCGGCTGGCCGAGGCCCCGGCGGCCCATGCGGCGCTCGTGGCGCGTCCTATTCGAGAAACTCGATCCGCTTGACGAAGGCCGCGGCCTTGCCGTCGTTCTTGGCGTGCGTGGTGTCGACCTCGATGGCCAAGCCCGACACCGCAGGGGCTTGATCGAGCCCGAAGCTCGACTTGAACTCGGCGTCGAGATCGACTTCGGTGACCGCCGTCTCGCTCGGCTTGTCGTGATCGACGCAGATATAGCGCCCGCCCTTCTTGAAATACCGCCCCTTGTAGGGCGTCTCGAGCCGATCGTTCTGGCACAGAAAGAACCCGATGAAGTAAGGACTGTCCGGCACCAACATCGAGCCGCTTGAAATCTTCTCGTGGCCGAAGAAGACGTGGACCATGATCGCTTCGTTGTCGACGCCCTTCTCGTAGGACGCCCCGTCGGGATAGTCCGAGACGCCCCAGTGCAGGCGCATCCTAGAGGCGCCCGGCACGTCCTGCTCGTGCAGGATGAGGCCGAGCGCGGGCTTGACGGCCCGGATGTGCAAGGCCTCCTCGGCGAAGCTGAGGACGATCTTCTTGTCGTTGTCGGCGTCTTCCTTCAATTCGAAGCCCTTGTCCTCGAGCCAGTCGTAGGCGGACGCATCGGATTGGTCGGCGAAATCGATGCTGAAGATCGGCGCCTTGTCCTGGGCCGAGGCCACACCCTGCGACGCCAGGGCGCCGCTCAAGAGGGCGCAGGCGCCCATGGCGGAGCGCCAAGCGGATTTGGATTTCCGCATCGAAATCATGGCTCAGGTCCCTCCCGAATCCCCGGTGCCGCCCATCGTCTCCAACCGCTTTCTCAATTGAGGCCGTATCTCGATGCCAGTCAAGCGCCGCATCGACCGGAACGCGCCGAGGGGGCGCGGGTCGCGGACGACGGTCCCGCCAGCTTGCTCGATTCATCCCTCTCGGGTTAAGTTCGCGCTTTGGCGGTGCCGACCGCCGCGTCGTCTGGCTGTATAAGCATCGTGAATTCTTTCGGATAAAGCGCAACGGCCGTGAATTCCCCCGACCCTGTCTTGCCCGCCGCCGATCAGCGCTTGCTCGACCGGCTGAGAGTCACCGGGCCGTGCACCTGGCTGCTGGGGGCGCTGGTCCTGCTGCTGGTGATCTATCCCGTGGTCGGCGAGTCCTGGCAATGGATGCTGCTGATCGGGGTGCTCAACACCGCCGTGCTGATCTCCGGCGCCCTCGCCGCCAGCCATGCCCGGCGGACGATGATCATCGCCTTCGGTTTCGCCCTGCCGGCCCTGGCCTTGGAATGGCTCTGGGTCATCGGCCAGGACCAGGAGGTCGGGGTGCTGCTGATCGTCACGCTCATGCTGTTCTACGTCTTCACCATCGGGCACCTGGTCGTTTACGTCTTGAGGCCCGGCCCGGTGACCGGCAACAAGCTGCATGGCGCGATCAGCGCGTTCCTCATGCTCGGCCTGTTCTGGGCGTTTTTCTATCAGCTCATCGAGTCCCTGGTGCCCGGGTCCTTCGTGAACGTGCTGGCGCATGAGCAACAGACGGCGGCGGAGTGGCGGCAGTTCGTCTTCTTCAGCTTCACGACGCTGACGACGACCGGCTATGGCGACATCGTTCCGGTCAAGGGTCATGCCCAGTCGGCGGCTATACTCGAGCAACTGATGGGGATTCTCTACGTTGCGATCTTGATCGCGCGGCTGGCCGGGCTCTATCAGCCCGGCGCCGCCGGACGCCCGCCCAGATAACGCCCCCCAAGATGAGGGCCCCCAAGATGAGGACCGGGCCCGAAGCCGCGCCGGGGCGCCGATCCCTCCGAGCCGCTAGTCGGTCCTCTGGGACCTCGGCGTGTAGTACCGCACCTTGTTGTCGTCGTCGAACCGCTGCAAGAAGTAGCCCTCGGGACAAGAGGCCCGGCCTCTTTCGGTCCACTGCACGTCCGTCGTCGTCGTCCTTTGCGAGCGGAAATTCCGATCGATGTAGCTGCTGCCCGCTTCGGAAACGCAGATGCACTTCGTCAGTTGGCAGGCCAATTCGAGGTTGGCTTGCTTCTGCGGATCGGCGCAGCCGGCCAGGGCCGTCGACAGAAGCGCTAGGAGTATCGCGAGCGGGTGCTTTGGCATGGCGCGAAGTTATAGTGGATGGCACGGCGCTTGTCATAGTGCTTGAGGGCGGGCGGCGCCCGCCAAGGACCCACCGGGCCCTCACCGAGCCCTCACCGAAGGCTCACGGGCGTCTCACCGGGGTCTCACTGGGGCCCGCCGCGTGTCTGCCGGGCGCTTGCCAAGGGCTCAGTTCGCCTGCCCTTCGGCGTAGCCGCGCTGATAGGCGGCTTCCTTGTCCTTTTCCACCTTGTCCACGACCAGGCCTCCGACCAGGCCGGCGCCGGCGCCGAGCGCGGCGCCCAGCACGGTGTTGCCGGCCAGCGCGCCGACCAGGGCGCCGCCGCCGGCGCCGAGCACGGCGCCGCTGCCCGCGCGCTGCTCGGTGTCGCTCATCCCGGCGCAGCCCGCCAGGAGCCCCGCGGCGAGAATCATGCCGATCGCCTTTTTCATGTCGCTTTGCCTCCTCTGGTGAGAGCCTAGTTGCAGGGGTAGGTGGCGGAGGCCCAGGTCAAGAGGGCGTCGAGCGCCTCCAGATCGGCCACGTCCGGGTTCTCCGCCACATAGGCCGCGAAGCCCGCCGCGGCCTCGTCGCGGGTCGGGGCGTTGTCGCTCGGCAAACAGTAGACCCCTTCGCTCAGGGCCGCTGCGACGGCCGTATGCATCTGATGGACGCCGATCAGATAGCCCTCGCACATGTGGATCGCGGCCGCGTACAACTCATGCTCCGCGCTCGTGCCGCACAGCGCCGCGAGGTCGGCCGCCGTGTCGATGCGAAAGTCGTCCGGCGACGCGCTGATCGCCGGTTTCGACCCGAAGGCCAGCAGGACCGAGAAGACCCCGGCAAGAAGAAACGGTTTCATGGTCGTCTGCCTCCCGCGAAAGAGCTCGATAGATCTAAGAACCGGCCACCAGGGACCGGCCACCAGGGAAAAGCGCCGGCGACGCCCGGCCCGGGTGGGCGATAACAGAACGGATTTCCGCATAGGTCGCCTGCATATATCAAGTCTTCGCGCCGCGGTAAAAAGCAAAGGGGCGATGCCGCCGCCGGCGGCGGCGCGCGGGTCGACCAAGGCCGAGACCAGGGGCGGTGCGGGGATCGGGTTTGCGGCGTCAGCTTCGCCCGGAGGCGGCTTTCCGCGCCGTCGCGGCATGCCGCTCGGCCTCCGGCGCGCCCGAGAGGTAGGAGATAAACCGGGAAAACAGTTCGGACTGAGAGGAGATGCCGAACTTGCCGTAGATGTTCTTGCGATGAATCTTGACCGTTCCGGTGCTGATCTGGAAATGCCGGCCGATCGACTCGGAGGAGTGCCCGCGCAGGACCATGCGCACGACCTCGCGTTCGCGCCGGGTGAGCACGCCCTCGCCGAACTTGTCGAAGGCGCCGGTCACCTGCATGCCAAGGCCCGGAAACGGCGTCACGCGGTCCGCCGCCTCCTTCCCGTTGCTTTCGAGGTTCCGCCAGTTTCGCATCGAAGCGGCCTGCACGACCGGCTCCACCCGGGACAGCTTGCTCATGTCCCGGTCGCTGAAGGGCGCCGAGGTGCCGGCGCGCATGAGCGAAATGACGACCCTCATGTCGTGCGGCAGGGCGATGACGAAGCCGATCTCCTCGGCCAAACCGGTGCGGCGGTAATAGGAGCGGTAGTACTCGGAGTGGTAGAAACGATCCGGGGCGATATCGCGCAACCGGTAGAGGCCCGGCTCGATCCGCTCGGCGCAAACCTGGTAGAAGGGGTCCAGCAGATAGGGCCCGGCCTGATAGTCGGTGACGAAGACCACCCGCTGGCGGGCCGTGAAGGTGTCGTAGAGGCAGTTCGGCGGTTCCGGTCCGCGATAGGCAAAGAAAACGGAAAAATCGAACGGGACGACGCACTGCAAGGCCCCGACCAGAACCGCCGCGAAGTGCGGCGTGTCCTGCGCGGCGATGACCCGGGCGATCTGGTCGTGCCAGTCGCGGGAGTCCAGTTTTGGAAAGGCTTTGGCGCGATTTGTCACGACCGACGGTAATATCCCTTCTCTCTGAGCTTTTTTCATTTATATACCGTGGGGGATATATACAGTCACCCGTCGATCGGAGATTCTCCGACGGGTGCGGACCGCTCGGACGGTCGGCTTTGAAGACGAAATCGGCGCATAGCTGCCGCTTTGGCGGGGGGGACGGGAGCGTATCTCGGATTCACTGTTGAGCGCGGAGATACCGGACATCGAGTTCGCCGGCGTGACCAAGCGCTTCGGCGACGTTGTCGCTGTGAACGACGTCAGCCTAACGGTTCAGAAGGGGGCGTTCTTTTCCTTTCTCGGCCCCTCCGGGTGCGGCAAGACGACGTCGCTGCGCCTGATCGCCGGCTTCGAGCAGCCGAGCGCCGGCGACGTGCGGCTCAATGGCGACTCGGTGGTCGGCGTCCCGCCCTATCGGCGGCCGGTCAACATGGTGTTCCAGCATTATGCGTTGTTTCCGCATCTGAGCGTCGGCGACAACATCGGCTACGGGCTGCGCCAGCGCAAGCCGCAGCCGACGGCGGCCGACGTGGAACGCCAGGTCTTGGAAACGCTCGACCTCGTCCGCCTGTCGGGGTTCGAGCGGCGCCGGGTCTGGGAACTCTCGGGCGGTCAGCAGCAGAGGGTCGCGCTCGCCCGGGCGCTGATCAACCACCCGACCGTCCTGCTTCTGGACGAACCGCTGGCCGCGCTCGACCGCAAGCTGCGCCGCGAGATGCAGATCGAACTGCAGAGCCTGCAGCGCGAGGTCGGGATCACCTTCATTCTGGTCACCCATGACCAGGAAGAGGCGCTGTCGATGAGCGACACGATCTGCATCATGCACAACGGGCGCATCGTCCAAACCGGCGGCCCCTCGGAGCTCTACGACGAACCGGCCAACCGCTTCGTCGCCGATTTCGTCGGCAAGTCCAACTTCTTCGAGGGCGAGGTCGTGGAGGCCAACGGCGCGGGCGCGCGGATCCGAACGGCGGACGGCCGGGTCTTCGCCGGGCGGAATCCGAAAGGCGGCGGGGCCCTGAAGGCCCGGAGTCCGGCCGCCCTGGCGATCCGCCCGGAGCTCATCTACATGGCCGCGCCCGGCGAGGGCGCGCCGTTCGAGGTGGACGTGGAGGCGAGGGCCCGCATCAAGAACCGCATCTTTCTCGGCGACCAGACCGAATACCTGGTCGAGGCGGAAGGCTTCGGCGAGGTGCTCGTGCGCGCGCCCAAGCGCGCCGAGGCGCGCACCGGCGGCTTCAACGCCGGCGATCAGGTGTTGATCGGATGGCAGGCGGCCTCGGCTTTGGCCTTGGCGGACGGTTGAGCGCAAGACCGGACATCGCAATCGAAAACAATCACGCGCAATCAACAGAGAGGGAGCAGACAATGTCCAAGAGCTATAGGGAAAATCTGCCGATCAGCCGGCAAAAGTTTATGGAGGAGCTGCGGCGCTATCAGAAGGGCTCGATCAGCCGCCGCCATTTTCTGGGCGTCACCGGCCTCGGCCTGGCGAGCGCTGTGATGGCCGGCGCCGTGCCGGGCCTGAGGCCCCGCCGGGCCTGGTCGGCCGAGGACATCGGCGACCGGGTGGTGATCGCCACCTGGCCGAACTACCACGATCCGGCCAATTTCGAGCAGTTCACCGAGATGACCGGCGCCAACGTGCAAGTGAACGTCTTCGGCTCCAACGAGGAAATGCTGGCCAAGCTGCAGGCCGGCGGCAGCGGCTGGGACATGTTCGTGCCGACCAACTACACCATCACGACCTACGTCGGCGAGGACCTGATCGAGCCCCTCGACCTGGCCAAGATCCCCAACTACGAGGCCAGCGCCTTCGAGCCGAGGTTCTCGGACGCGGGCACCGTCGACGGCACCGTCTACGCCGTGCCGAAGAATTGGGGAACCACCGGCTATGCCGTGAACACCGCGCACACCGGCGGCAAGGAGCTGACCACCTGGAAGGAATTCTGGGACATCACCAAGACCGACTTCTCGGGCCGGACGATGGTGCACGACTATCAGCTCACCACGATCGGCAACGCGCTCAAGTACTTCGGCTACTCGTTCAACTCGGTCGATCCGAACGAGCTGGCCGACGCCGAGAAGCTGCTGCTGGAGGTCAAGCCGCACCTCTACGCGATCAGCAGCGACTACCAGCCGCCGATGCGCAACGGCGACGCCTGGATGACCATCTGCTGGACCGGCGACGGCAAGCAGTTGAACACCGACATGCCGGAGATCGTCTACGTCCTCGGCAAGGAGGGCGGCGAGATCTGGAGCGACTACTACGCCGTTCCCAAGGGCGCGCCGCACCGCGACGCCGGCTACGCGCTCATCAACTTCCTGCTGGATCCGGCGGTCAACGCCAAGGAAGTGCTGGCGCACGGCTATCCCGTCGCCGACGCGCGGACCAACAAGCTGCTCCCGCCGGAGCTGCTCGAGGATCCGATCCTCTATCCGGCGCAGGAGCTCTTGGACGCGTTGGAGTTCGGCGCGGCGGCCACGCTGACCGACCCCAACCGGGCCGAGCTGCTGGCGCGCTTCAAGGCGGCCTGAGCGGCCGCGCGTAGGACAAGGCAGCGCAGGGCGGGCCGAGCGGAACCTCATGTCGGGCAAGTGGGTCAACAGGCTCCTGCTGGCGCCGGCCACGGCATGGTTCGCGGTCATGCTCGCCCTGCCCCTTGTCGTCATCGTCGTGTACAGTTTCGGCGAGCGGGCGCCCGCCGGCGGCTATGTCCCCGCCTTCACCCTGGCCCAATACGCCAACCTGCCGGCCCGTTTCACCGCCTTCAAGAACACCCTGGTGATGGCGCCGGCGGGAACCGTCGTGTGCTTGCTGGTGGCCTATCCGCTGGCCTATTTCCTGGCCGTGAGGGCCAATCCGAAGCTCAAGACCCTGCTGCTGGTCCTGGTCATCGTGCCGTTCTGGACCAGCATCCTGATCCGCACCTACGCCTGGATCTTCATCCTCGGCGGCCGGGGAATTCCGGCGCTCCTGGAGATGGTCGGCATCGACGACGTCAGGCTGATCAATACGCCGTTCTCGGTGCTGGTCGGGATCATCTACGGCTATCTGCCGCTGATGGTCTTTCCGATCTACGTCAGCCTGGAGAAGCTCGACAAGAGACTGCTGGAGGCCTCGGGCGATCTGGGGGCGACGCCGTGGCGCACCTTCTGGCAGGTGACGCTGCCGTTGTCGATGCCGGGCGTCGCGACCGGCTGCATGCTGGTGTTCATCCTGCTGATGGGCGAGTTCCTGATCCCCGCCCTGCTCGGCGGCGGCAAGGTCTTCTTCATCGGCAACGCTCTGGTCGATCTCTTCCTGCAATCGCGCAATTGGGCCTACGGCTCGGCGGTTGCGGCGACGCTGGTGCTGATCATGCTGCTGACGGTCAGCCTCTACATGCGCCTCGTCATGCGCGGGACGCGCAGGGACGACGTCTCGTTGTTCTAGGACGGTCCGACCCGTGAGACTTTACGCCGCAGCCATCTATCTCTTCCTCTACATCCCGATCGGGATCATCGTGCTGTTCAGCTTCAACGCCGGCCGCCATGCCAGCGATTTTCGCGGCTTCTCGGTCCAGTGGTACGGCAAGGCGCTCGCCAACCCCTTCGTGATGGACGCGCTCGGCACGAGCTTGCTGGTGGCCTTCACCACCGCCGTCCTGGCGAGCCTGATGGGCACCATGGCGGCCCTGGCGCTGCAGCGCGTGCGCGGCCGGCTGCGGGCGCTCTACGACGGGGTGATCTACGTCGCCATCATGATTCCCGGGATCGTCATCGGCATCGCCACGCTGATCGCCTTGGTTTCCCTCTTCGATTTGCTCAACCCGCTGCTGGTCGCGCTCTGGCCGAGCGACGCTCCGCCGCGCCTGGGCATGGGCTACATCTCGCTGATCGGCGCCCATACCCTCTTCACCATGGCGTTGGTGATCGTCATCGTGCGCGCGCGGATTGCCGGCATGGACCGGGCGCTGATCGAGGCCTCGGCCGACCTCTACGCGACGCCCTGGAACACCTTCCGGCAGGTCACCCTGCCGCAGATCTTTCCCGCG
>JAWWCG010000045.1:0-12048 GCA_033720555.1 Kiloniellales bacterium
CCGAGGACGTCATGCGGGCCCTGACCGGCGAGCGGACGGACTGACGCGGCGCCGGCCGGTCCGGCGCGATGGCCCGGCGATCGAGCCCGCACGCGCCGCGCGACAATTGGATCTCTTGCCGGAACTATCGCGGCGGGGGGGCGTTGGCTCACTACCCTCGCGCGCTGTGTTCGCCCGCGCCCTCGCGCCGTGGCGCAAGCGCGCCTCGAGGGCGCCACGAGGGAGGGCGCCACGAGGGAGGGCATCACGAGGGCACGATGGCGACTTCGCGGCGAGACGGGAGCTCTACTGTGGCGCACAGGGATCCGTGGCCACGCGGTCGAGACACAGCGAAGCCCGGGCCGAGCGATCGCGCCGAAGGCCGCACGCGACGCGCCGCCGTGGCTCTGTGGCCGGCCGGCTGCCTGGCGATCTGGCTGGTTTCGCTGTGGATGTGGATGGCCGTCCTCGAGGCCGCCGTTCGATAACGCACGGCCCCATCACGGAACAATTGGTCGCGCGCGCGCGTTTAGTTGGGCGAGTGCCGTTCGGCAGGCTTATAGGCAGGCTTGGCGGGCGGCGAGATGGGCCGAAGCCGCGTCGCGGCCGCACGGCCGGGGGAACGGCCGAGGGAGGCGTCCGCAACTCGAGGCCTACCCGTAGTCGAGGCGTAGGGAAGCATGAGCTACAAGAGCCGGAAAAGCTGCCGCGATCCCGTCGGCCGACCCAAGCCGAATTGGGATGTACGGCCCCGAACGTGCCTGAGCTGCGGCGATCTTTTCGAGAGCAAGTGGATCGGCAATCGCGTGTGCAAGAAATGTCGCGAACGCGAGGAGTGGCGCTTTCCGGACGAGGAGGCGGTCTTCGAGCGGAAAATCTGAGCCCGCCTCCGACAAGCGGAGAGATGGGAATCGCCGGAGGGGCCGCCAACGAAATTGATTCGAACCGGGAACTAGGGTATTTCAACAGCGTTTTAGAGAACAGCGCACGGCATTGATCGCTATTGATCGCGCGACAGTGATTGAAAATTCGCAGTGTTTCGAACAGAAGTTGCATTATCCAAAGGGCAAATTATGAAAATTTACGGCGATAAACTATCCCTCCGCGAGACCCTGAGCCTGGCGGTCATGTGGATTTCCTATTCGGCGATGGCGCTGACCAGCGCTTGGATCGCCTGGTCGTGGCTGGCTTAGGCCGCCGCGAAAGCGCTGGATCTCGCCTCACCCCTTCCCTAGCGACCAACGCTCGGCGCGGCCGCGGCCGTCTCCTTCAACGATAGCCGATCGGGTACTCCCGGGTCGTTTTCGCCCCGGCGGTCCGGTCCCTCGCGTTCGACCGCCCGCGGCCCGGCGCGCGGCTTTGGGCCGCCGCCGCGGACGAGCGGCACGGGGTTCATGCGACTCCAGATTTGCGCCTGGCTTGCGCCGTCAGCCCCCGCGCGCCAGCAGCGCTTCGTCAGCCCCCGCGCGCCAGCAGCGCTTCGACGGCCGCCGCCAAGTCGGCAACCCGAAAGGGTTTGCGCAACAGCGTCACGCCCGGAAAACGGGATTGATGTTCGGACCAGTCGACATAGCCGGAGACGAACACGATCGGCACGCCGCGCCGGCGCAGGTCCTCGGCCAACGCCGCGGTCATATCGCCGCGCACGTTGACGTCCAGGACGGCGGCGTCGAAAGCCACGCGTTCGACCAGCGACCACGCCTCGCTCAGGCTGTAGGCGGCCGAGGAGGATTTGACGCCCGCTTCCGCCAGCGCCTCGGCGATCAGCTCGGAGACCAGGAGCTCGTCCTCCACGATGAGGACGTGCGGCCTGGCGGGCTGGGGCTGCGCGTCGGTCATGGCCGTGCGACGGCTCCATGGAAACGGCTTGGCGGTCTCGCCGCCGGACGGTGCTTCGCCGCGCGCCGCCGAACCCGGCTAGGCGCCGGCGATCGCAGGATGAGGAAGGGTGATCCGGGCGGTCAAGCCCTCCCGGCGCCAATCCAACTCCAAGGTGCCGCCGCATTGGCTTTCGACGGTTTTTGCGATCAGGCGGCTGCCGAAGCCGTAGCCGGCAGGCGCTCTCACGGGCGGTCCGCCTTCCTCGCGCCACGATATGCGGTAGATCAGATCCTCGCCGCGCCTTTCGTGGCGGCCGGACAGCCTGATCGTTCCCATATCGTTGGAGAAAGCGCCGTATTTCATGGCGTTGGTGATCAGCTCATGGAACACCATCGCCATCGCCTGGGTGCCGGGCCGGCTGAGCTCCAGATCCTCGAGGTCGAGCTTGAGACGCCACTTTTCGCCCGGATCGCCGAGCACGATTTGGACGAGATTCTTAAGGTTTGCGCCGGACCATTCGCCCTCCAACAGAAGGTCGTGGACTTGAGACAAGGTCCGAAGCCGTCCTTCGAAGCCGCGCAAGAACTCGTCGACGCTGGCCGCCTGCCGGCCGGTCTGCGACGCCATGGCCAGGATGACGGCAAGAATGTTCTTCACGCGGTGCGACAGTTCGCCGGCCAATATGGCCTGGCGATCGTGGAACGCCTTGCGCTGGAGGGCGACGGTCAAGACGTTGGCGATCGATTGCACGAAGTGCACGTCGTGAGAGGAAAATCTGCGCGACGACTTGGCGCAGGCGCCGAGGACGCCGAAGGGCCTTTTCCCTTCTCCGCGAATAACTGTGGTGAGCCCGCTGACGACGCCGTGGTCGAGGAGCAGGCCCGGGTCGGTGAAGCGCTGATCCGCTTCCAAGTCCTCGACGATCACGGGTCTGCCGAGCGAGAGGGTATAGCCGGCGAGGGAGCCGGGTTTCGCGCCGACCTTCGCGCAGCCGACCAGGCTCGAGCGCAGGCCGACGCCGGCGCGCAGCAGCAGCGCCGCCCCGCCCGGCTCGAGCTCCAGCACCTCGGCCAGCTCGACATCCAGGCCGTAGGCCAGTTGCATGACGCTCTGATGAAGCAGGTCCTCCAGGTCGTTGTTCGCGAGGGCCAGCATGCCAAGCTCGGACACCGCGACAAGCTGGCGGATGCGCGCCTTCAACTGCGCTTCCGTCGCCTTGCGCCAGGAAATGTCGCGGATGATGGCCGGCGCCGCGATCAACTTGCCGCTACGGTCGCGAATGCCGCACCAGTTGATCGAAACGGGCACCAACTCGCCCGCTTTGTTCAGGCGAAGCGTTTCCAAGGGTTTGACCGGCTCGCCTTTCTCCAGCCTGGCCATGACGCGCTGCCGCTCCAAGGCCTTTTCCTTGGGAACCAGCAGAGTGAGCGGCTTGCCGATCACCTCTTCGGCCGCGTAGCCGAACAATTGCTTGGCGCCTTCGTTCCAGCTCGTGATCACGTCGTCGGCGGAGGCGCCGACGATGGCGTCCGGCGACGCCTCCACCAGCGCGGCGAGGTCGCGGTTGATCTCTTCCTCGTGCGATCTTTCGATGAATTGCCCCAACTTGAGGCCGATGCTCGCCAGACTGTTGCGCAGCGGAAGGTCCGAGGTGAGAGCCCGACGCATGAAGCAGGTGATGACGCCATGGCACTTGTCGCCGAACAGGACGGGGACGCCGACGCAGGTGCCGAGCCGAAACGCCGCCGCCAACTGGTGGTGCGCAACGCGCGGCGAATCCGCTAGCTGGCCCAGCAAAATCGGCTCGCGCGCCAGGCGAACGCGTCCCGGGAGCCCTTCGCCGGGCGCGAACGACAAGTCGGCGCTGGCCGCCTTGTAAGCGCGGAGTGTCTTCGCGGGCAGCCGCGAGTGGAGCGCCGCGCGGCGCAGGCGCGCCTCGCCGATCCACAGCTCGACGACGTCGGCGTCGAAGTAATCGCTCAAAATCTCCAGGATCCGCGGCGCCACGTCGCTCAGCGTGGTCGCCTCCGACAGGGCATGCGAGATCGCCGCCGAGCCCGCGAGCCGGCGCTCGATCATCTTTTGCGCCGTGACATCCCGCGTGAAGCAGCGGGTATGCACGAACTCCCCGTCCTCTTCATAGACGTTGGAGTCGATCAGCACGTGTTTGATCGACCCGTCCTTGCAACGGAGCCGGGCCTCGTAACCCTTGAGGGTTTCGAGGCGCGCCAGGCGCGCGAGAATGTCGTCGATGACGGGGCCGTCGGCGTGAAACTCGGCGATGTGACGGCCGATGTATTCGCCGGGATCGAACCCGAGCATGTCCAGTTCCGCCTGATTGGCCCACAAGATCGTCCCGTCCGGCCCCACGCTGTGAACGCCGACGGTTGTGTTCTCGACAAAATCGGTAAGCTCCGCGTTTCGCCGGCGAAGCTCGTCCTCGACGCCTTTGCGCGCCGTGATGTCGACCAGCATGTTGACGGCGCCCAAGATGCCGCCGGAGGCGTCTCGAAGCGGCGTCGAATGGGCGAGAACCGTCACCCGGCGTCCGTCCGGCCGCTCGAGTATCGTCTCTTCGCCGCGAACCGGCTCACCGGACTTCAGCGTGCGCGCCGCCGCGCTCTCGCCGCGCCGCATGGGGCTGCCGTCCGGGCGGAAGAGCCGCACGGCGCCACACCAACGGTCGCGGCCGCGAACCGGCTTTCGCCCCCACAGCTCGACGGCCGCCGGATTGTACTGATCGATCCGGCCGGAGGCGTCCGTCGTGTAGACCGCCGCCGGCAATCCGTCGAGAACTCGAGACGGGTAAACGCCGCCGTCCGGATCGACCAGGACCTGGCTTATCCCGTCAATCCCGCTTGCAGATACCATCCGACATGCGCCTCAAGAGTCGCCCTCCTACTCGTCCTTATCCGCACCGCTCGCCAACCGCGCGGGCCAACGCTTTGGCGGTGCGCCGCAGGGCTCGCCCCCGCCGGGATGCCCGCGGGTCCCGCCGCCGCGAGCCTATCACGAAACGCGCGCGCGGCCCCAGCCGAAGCGATGCCGGCGGGATCCAGAGCCTCGTCGGACTACGCCACGTGCGTCTTGGAGGGCGTCGCGACGCCGTCCGGCCGACGAGGCTGCGATGGTTGGATCCGACCATTTCCGTTCGCCTTTGCCGAAACGACCGAATGGCGGAGCGGGGCGCCCGACCCCACGGCCATCGCAGCATCCCGCCCGTTGACCGCCCGGCGCTCGCCGGGCTCCTCGTCCCAGTTCATCAGCGCGAGGAGCACGCGCTGCCCATCCGGCATCATCCGCAGCGCTTTCTCGACGGCGATCATGACCATGTCGGTGTCCCGGCTCGGCGCTTGCGCCGCCGCCGGCTTTGGCCGCCGACCGTTGCGCTGTCCGTTTCGCTGTCCGTTTCGCTGTCCGTTTCGCTGTCCGTTCCGGGGGCCGGACCCGGGCGCGACCGGGCCGGCGGGCAGGTCAGCGGACGGGACGCGCGAGGGCGCGGCGCGACCGGCCTCCAACAGCGACTGATTGTGGAGGATCGTGAACAGCCACGCGCGCAGGTCGGTGCCCGGCCGGTACAGATGCGCTTTCGCCAAGGCCTTGATCACGCTCTTGCGCACAAGGTCGTCCGCGGCGACCGGATTGTGCGAGACCGCCTGCGCGTAGCGCCGGAGATGCGGAAGATGCTGGTCGATATCTCGGTAGACTTCGTACATTGGCCGCCTCTCAAGCCTGCCTCGCGGTCGGAGCTTTTCGGGTCCATGCGCTCCGTTCGCTCGGACTCGCAGGCAGTCTAGCCGGCCCCCTGTAAGATTGTGATGTCGCCTGCCGCGGAATATGGTAAGAATTGCGTCAATTGTGACATCCATCGCGTAAGTAACGCGGTTTATTGTCGTTTTGGTCATAAAGTCCGTGTCGTCAGAATTGCCATGGCGCAGCCAACCTCAGACCAGCGCGTGGTGGGCCGCACGACGGCGATGCCACCAAAACCGAGAGAGCCACGCGGCGGCGTCGCGCACGCCGGCGAGCACATCCTGGTCGTGGACGACGACCCGCAGATCCGGGAAGTGATCGGCGATTATCTGAGCGCCGAAGGCTTCAAGGTCAGCCAGGCCGGCGACGGCACGGCCATGCAGCGGGTCCTCGAGGCCGGGCCGGCGGACCTCGTCATTCTCGACGTCCAACTGCCCGGAGAGGACGGCTTGACGCTGGCCGCCCGCCTGCGCCGGGAAAGCCAGGGCGGCATCATCATGTTGAGCCGAAAGGACGACTTGGTCGACCGGGTCGCCGGATTGGAGGTCGGCGCCGACGACTATGTCGCCAAGCCTTTCGAGCTGCGAGAGCTGCTGGCGCGGGTGCGCAGCGTCCTCAGGCGGCGAAGGCCCGATGCCGCCCCCCTCGCCGCGACAGCCGACCACGAAGCTGGGCGGAAGCTCCGTTTCGCCGGCTACGAGCTGGATCGTCACGCGCGCCTGCTGTTCGCCGCGAACGGACAGCCGGTGGAACTCTCGGCCGGCGAGTTCGACCTGCTGGCGATATTTCTGGATCACCCCAAGCGCGCATTGACCCGGGACCAAATCCTCCAAAACGTGCGCGGCCGCGAAGCCGGGATGTTCGACCGCAGCATCGACGTCCAGGTCGGCCGCCTCCGCCGCAAGATCGAGGTCAACCCGCGACGGCCCGAGCTGATCAAGACGGTCCGGAGTGTCGGCTATATGTTCGACATGGACGTGCAGAGCGGGTGAGAGGCGCGCCGCGGCGCGCCCTCTTCGATCCTGCGTGCCCTGATCCCCTCTCCCCCTGGGCCTGCCCCTGGACCTGATCGCAGACGTCCGAGCCGCGCGAGCGACCCCGTCGCACCCGCTCAAAGCCGTTGTAGGACAAGCAGCTAGGCGACTTCCGCCAGGCATGCCGCGCCGTGCGGGACGCTGGCCGCGCCGGGCAAGCGGCGCGAGAGGCGCGCCCTCGCGGCGCGCGCGGCCGAAAGGCGGCGCCAGAGGCCGCCGAGCGACCGTCGAGCGGGTGGAACTTTATCAAAGCGGGGGGCGTTCTGCCGCGGGAGGCATTTTCGTTCGCGTTTGCGAGTACCGGGTTGCGTTCAGGTCCGGCGGCTGTCGTTCGGGGGATCTGTCCGTGCCTGTTCGCGCCGCGGACGGCAGGCATCAAGGAGTAAGCGGCTTATCGGGTCTTCGATTCTCGGTGTGTCGTCTCGGCGGCGGGCGGGGCCAAGCCGGCCGGGTACGGGGGACAGCGCCTTGAGTTTCTTGGCTGAGGCTAACGACGCCGACGGCGCCGCGGCGCGATTGCAACGCCTCTGACGACGGAGGGCCAAATCTCCCCGGCGCCGCCCCGACGACCGATCGCGGCCCATCGAGGCCCCGGGCCGGCGGGCCGCCCTTGGCACTGGATCGTTCGCTCGAAATGGATGGCACCGCGAGAGGCAAAATGGCGAAACCGGCAAGGAACAAAACGACGAACAAGCCCGACAGATCGAAAAAGGCTGATCGCCCTCAGACTGGTGCCGCAGCCAAGAAGGCCCGAAGCCTCGACTTCCCGGTCGTCGGCGTCGGCGCGTCGGCCGGCGGCCTGGACGCTTTCAAGCGGTTCTTGAGCGCCGTTCCCGCCGATAGCGGGGTGGCTTATGTCCTGGTGCAGCACCTCGATCCCAACCATGAAAGTCTGATGGCCGAGTTGCTCGCCCGCCATGCCGCGGTTCCCGTCGTCGAGGCGGGCGACGGCATGGCCATCGAGCCCAATCACGCCTACATGATCCCACCCAACAAGTTTCTGCGAATTGCCGATCACGGGCTGTTTCTGGACGAGCCCACCCATCGGCGCGGCATGCGGATGCCGATCGACTATTTCTTTCGCTCGCTCGCGGAAGCGCGGGCCGAAGCGGCCATCTGCGTCATTCTGTCGGGCACCGGCACCGACGGGTCGCTCGGCCTCAAGGAAATCAAGGCCGCCGGCGGCATGGCGATGGTAGAGAAGCCGGAGACCGCCGAATACGACGGCATGCCACGCGCGGCGCTGAGCACCGGCATGGTCGATTTCGTCCTGCCGATCGGCGAAATGCCGGGGGTGCTGCTCGATTATCTGAAGCACCCGTACCTTCGCACGCAAAGCAAGGGAACCGGCATCTCGCAAAGCGAGCCGGACACCTTTCGCGCGATCCTCAATCTCCTGCGCGCGCACACGGACTACGATTTTCGGTGTTACAAGCCGGGCACGCTGGACCGGCGAATCCATCGCCGAATGAGCCTTCGCCACATTCAGCACTCGGCCGACTACCTCGATCTCCTGAGGCAGGACGGCGACGAGTTGCGGCTTTTGTTCAAGGATCTCCTGATCGGCGTCACGCGATTCTTTCGCGACCCGGAGGTTTGGGAGGCGCTTCGCCACGATGTGATCGCGCCCATGATCGAGGCGAAGAAACACGAGGAGCCAATACGGGCGTGGGTTGTCGGATGCGCCACCGGCGAAGAAGCCTATAGCCTGGCCATGACGCTCTCCGAGGAAGCCGACAGCCAGAAAAAGCGGGTGCCGATCCAGATCTACGCCACCGATCTCGACCCAGACGCGATCGAGACCGCGCGCGCGGGCTGGTATCCCGCCAGCATCGTCTCCGACGTGTCGCCGCAACGCCTGTCGCGGTTCTTTATCGAGGACAAGGACGGCTATCGAGCCGGGAAGCTTCTGCGCGAAAGCGTGGTGTTCGCGACGCAGAACGTGATCGGCGACCCGCCCTTCTCGCGCTTGGACCTGATATCCTGCCGAAACCTTCTTATCTACCTGGAGACCCGGGTCCAAAGCCGTCTTATGGAGCTGTTCCACTTCGCTTTGCGCGAGGGCGGCTATCTATTTCTCGGGACCTCGGAATCCGTCGGAGAATCGGGCAAGCATTTCGCGCCGGTCTCGAAGACCTACCGCATCTATCGGCGCACCGGCACGCTGAAGCCGGGCCAGGGCAGCTTTCCCATCGTGCCCGGACACGGCGAACAGCGCGGCGCGCGGCTCCGGCATAGGCCGACGATCGAAACGACCGAGGGCGCCAGAGCCGAGACCGCCAAACGGATCCTGCTCGAACAGTTCGCGCCGGCGTCCGTTCTGGTCAATCGAAAGTTCGAGGTTCAGTATTTCCACGGGCCGGTGCGCGACTATTTGGATTACCCGACGGGCGAGCCCGACGTCGAGCTGCCGAATCTGGCGATGGAGGGCATGAAGGCGAAGCTGCGGAGCACCCTCGCCCGCGCCCTGCATGACAACGACGTGGCCGAAGACGTCGCTCGCAGCGTGAAGCGCAACGGCGGCCGGGTGGCCGTTCGTATTCTCGTGCGCCCGATCGCTCACCAAGGCGAAGATGGCCCGCTGCTGTTGGTCAGCTTCCGCGACGAGCCGCAAGGCCGCTCGGAGGAGAAAAAGCATCGGCGCAAACCGACTTCGGACGAAGAAGCTTCGACCATCCAGCAGCTCGAGTTCGAGCTTCAGGCGACGCGAGAGGACCTGCAATCCACAATCGAGGAAGTCGAGACGTCGAACGAGGAGCTCAAGGCCTCCAACGAAGAGGTCATGAGCATGAACGAGGAGCTGCAGTCGGCCAACGAGGAGCTGGAAACCTCGCGGGAAGAGCTGCAATCGCTCAATGAAGAGCTGACGACGGTCAACAACCAGCTTCAAGACAAGGTCCAGGAGCTGGAAGACACCAACAACGACCTGACGAACCTCTTGGATTCCACGGAAATCGCCACCCTGTTCCTCGACACCACGCTCAAGATCCGCCGCTTCACGCCGGCGGCCGGCGAGTTGCTGCATGTGATCGATGGCGATGTCGGGCGCCCGATCGACGACCTGGCGCCGCGGCTCAACGACCCCGAGTTGATCGTCGATGCGCAAAAGGTCTTGCGACATTTGCAGCCGCTCGAGGCCGAAGTCACCCACGAGAGCGGCCGCGCCTTTCTCCGCCGGGTGCTGCCCTACCGGACGTCGGACAACAAAATCGACGGGGTGGTCGTTACCTTCGCCGACGTCACGCCCCTGCGCCGGGCGGCGCAGCAGTTGAAGCGGCGGGAATCCCAGCAAGCGACGATCGCCGAGCTGGGCCAGAGCGCGCTGAGCGGCATGGACATCCAAACGCTTCTGGAGACGGCGGCGGCGCAGCTCGCCGAGCGTTTGGACTGTCCGCTGACAAAAGTCCTGGAGCTCGGCGCCGACAAGAACTCGCTGCTCCTGCGCGCCGGGGTCGGCTGGTCGCAAGGCTTGGTCGGACGCGAAACCGTGAGCGCCGGCATGGAGTCGCAGGCGGGATACACGCTCAGCCAGAGCGGGCCGGTGATCGTCAAGAACCTGGCGGAAGAAAGACGCTTCGCCGGCCCGGCCCTGCTGCTCGAGCACGACGTCGTAAGCGGCGTCAGCGTCATCATCGGGCCGCCCGAACGTCCTTGGGGTGTGTTGGGCGTCCACAGCGTGACCTCGCGGCGTTTCACCGTCGACGACGTGAACTTCGTTCAAGCCATCGCGAACGTCCTGCACCTCGCCATCGAAGGCGAGCGCATGGCGTCTCGCCTTCGCCTGGCCCTCGACGCGGCGAAACTGGCGACTTGGGACTGGGACCCGAAGTCGGACACATCGGTCTGGCATGAACGGCTCTACGACCTGATCGACCTGCCGCGCGACGCCGCGGCCGAGGGGGCGACGTTCTTCGACCGGGTTCATCCGGACGACGTCGGCGAATTAAAGGAAATCGTGAAATCGGCGATGGATCGCCGGGACAGCTTCGAGCACGAATTCCGGGTGGTGCATCGCGATGGCAGCGTGCGGTGGCTGACCGCCTTCGGGATGGCCGCCGAGACCGGCCAGGACGGAGAGGTGCGCCTGGTCGGCGTCAACCGCGACATCACGGCCGAGAAAATCGCCCAGCAGAAGCTGATCGAAAGCGAGGAGCGCCACCGCCTGGCCATGGAGGCGACGGCCGACCTCGTCTACGACTGGGACCTGCGGACGAACACCGTTGTTCGCTCGGAGGGGCTCTACGGCATGATCGGCGTCAGGCCGTCGGACGCGACGCCGGACCGCCAATGGTGGCTGTCGCGAATACATCCCGACGACCGGGATCGCGTCGTCGCCGAGGTGACCGCCGCCTTGAAGGAGGGAGACGAGTACTTCGGACAGCGCTACCGCGTTCGGCACGAGGAAGACGGATCGTGGATCCATATCCGCGATCAAGGGATGATTATTCGAGACGAGAACGGCAAGGCCCGTCGGATCGTCGGCAGCCGCAGGGACGTCACCGAGCAGATCGAGATGGACAGCCGTCTGCGGGACGCGGAGGAGCGCCGACGCCTCGCCCTGGAAGCGACCAGGACCGGAACGTGGGAATGGCGGGCCGGATCGCGCACCATGATCTGGGACGCGCGCCAGTGCGAGATCTACGGCCTACGGCCCGCCGAGGAGGTCCCTTTGAAGACGATACGCGAGCGTCTGCCTCCCGATGACGCCGAGAAGCGCGATCAACTGCTGCGGGCGGCGCTCGAAAGCGGCGAGCCCTACGAATGCGAGGTGCGGCTGATCTCCGAGAACGGTCACACGCGCTGGATCGCCGAGAAAGGCAACGCGCTGGGCGAAGGCGAAGACAGACGCTTGATCGGCATTTCGTTCGACGTCACGGAAGTCAAGGAAGCCCAAGCCCGCGACGCCCTCCTCTTGGCCGAGCTCGATCATCGCGTGAAGAACATCCTGGCGAACATCCAGGCCGTCGCGCGTCAGTCCGTGAAGGGAAAGAAGAACAGCCAGGATTTCGTCACCGCGCTGGAAGGCCGATTGCACGCGCTTTCCAACACCCACTCTCTGCTCAGCTCCATGAAGTGGAACGGCGTCGAGGTGGTCGAGCTGATGGAGGCCATTTTCGCGCCCTACACCTCGCCGGGAAACCAGCGCCTGTCGTTGGACGGTCCGCGCCTGACCTTGTCTCCCGGCGCCGCCCAATCCGTCGCCCTGACCATCCACGAGCTGACCACCAATGCGGCCAAGCACGGCGCGCTGTCCAAGGAAGACGGGACGGTCGGCGTCGAATGGAAGAAAACGACCGACGACGGCGAGCCGGTCGTCGTGCTGACCTGGGCGGAAGCGGGTGGACCGCCGGTGACGCAGCCGAAGGAAAAGCACTTCGGGCTGAAGGTGATCGAGAGTCTCGTCGTGAGCGAATTGGGCGCCACGGTTGACATGGACTTCAAGAACACGGGGCTCGTTTGC